>JAISIZ010000124.1 GCA_031261785.1 Mediterranea sp. (in: CFB group bacteria) | reverse complement strand
AATTCCAATCGCGGATTCGCAAGGAACGAGAAGCCCGAGCTTTTGTAATCAGATTTCGGGAATGGAGAAAAAAGCCCGGGCTTTTGTAATCAGATTTCGGGAATGGGAAAAAAAGCCCGAGCTTTTGTAATCAATCTTCGGGAATGGAGAAAAAAGCCCGAGCTTTTGTAATCAATCTTCGGGAATGGAGAAAAAAGCCCGAGCTTTTGTAATCAATCTTCGGGAACGGAGAAAAAAGCCCGGGCTTCTCGTCTCACGCGGATTTACATGAAGCTTTCGCGTCTCTGTGATAGGTGCTTGAACTTCGTAAGTACTATAGTTAGATCTAGCAAGACTGACCAATCGCTGGACAGGATGCCTTGTCAGGGCGCAACATTCTGCGCGTTTGGGAACCTGTCCCTCCAGGGAGGAAGGAACTCAGAGTTGCCCCCCTCGCGGATCTGTGGCCATGCCTGTGAGCGAAGGGCGGGAAACTTTAGTCACTAATCACTAACCATTAATCACTAATTCCCTCCCTTTCGCTTTCATCTTTCGGAAAAAAGCGCGAACTTTGCGACGCTTTTCCGCACAGGATAATAACTGAATAACATTTTTAAAAATAACGATAGAGAAATGACAAAAAGCGCATTGCAAATCGCACGGGCTGCCTATCAGCCCAAGCTTCCCAAGGCACTGGCTTCGGGAACCGTAAAAGCCGTGGCGGGCGAAGCCACACAATCGGTAGCCGACCAAGAAGCCATCAAAGGGCTATTCCCCAACACCTACGGCATGCCACTCATCACTTTCGAGACGGCGCCCCAGACGGAGCAGCTCGCCGCCAACGTCGGCGTGATTCTGTCGGGCGGACAGGCACCAGGCGGACACAATGTCATATCCGGCCTTTTCGACGGCATCAAGAAGTTGCATCCCCAAAGCAAGCTCTACGGCTTTATCCTCGGCCCCGGCGGCCTGGTGGACCATAAGTATATGGAGCTTACGGCCGACATCATCGACGAGTACCGCAACACGGGCGGATTCGACATCATCGGCTCCGGGCGCACCAAGCTCGAGACGGTGGAGCAGTTCGAGAAGGGATACCAAATCCTCAAGCAGCTCGACATCAAGGCGCTCGTCATCATCGGTGGCGACGATTCCAACACCAACGCCTGCGTGTTGGCCGAGTACTACGCCGCCAAGAAGTACGGCGTGCAGGTCATCGGCTGCCCCAAGACTATCGACGGCGACCTGAAGAATGAGATGATAGAGACCTCTTTCGGATTCGACACCGCATGCAAGACTTACTCCGAGATGATAGGCAACATCGAGCGCGACTGCAACTCGGCACGCAAATACTGGCACTTCATCAAACTCATGGGACGCTCGGCGTCGCATATCGCCCTGGAATGCGCCCTACAGACCCAACCCAACGTATGCGTCGTATCCGAAGAGGTAGAGGCCAAGGAGATGTCGCTCGACGACGTGGTGACTTCCATCGCCAAGGTGGTAGCCGCACGCGCCGAGCAAGGCAACGACTTCGGGACCGTGCTCATCCCCGAGGGACTCATCGAGTTCATCCCCGCCGTGAAGCGCCTCATCGCCGAGCTGAACGACTTCCTCGCCGCCAACGCCGACGACTTCGCGCGCATCAAGAAGTCGCAGCAACGCGACTACATCATCAGCAAGCTATCGCCCGAGAACGCCGCCATCTACTCCAGCCTGCCCGAAGGCGTGGCACGCCAGCTCACCCTCGACCGCGACCCCCACGGCAACGTACAGGTGTCGCTCATCGAGACCGAGAAACTCCTCTCCGAGATGGTGGGACGCAAGCTCGCCGAGTGGAAGAAGGAGGGCAAGTACAAGGGCAAGTTTGCCTCGCAGCACCACTTCTTCGGCTACGAGGGACGCTGCGCCGCCCCGTCCAACTTCGACGCCGACTATTGCTACTCGCTCGGATTCACGGCCGCCATGCTCATAGCCGCCGGAAAGACGGGATACATGTCGTCCGTACGCAACACCACCGCTCCCGCCGCCGAGTGGATCTCCGGTGGAGTGCCCATCACCATGATGATGAACATGGAACGCCGGCAAGGCGAGATGAAGCCCGTTATCCAGAAAGCGCTCGTGAAGCTCGATGGCGCGCCATTCAAGACCTTCACCGCCCAACGCGACGAATGGGCCATCCAGACCGACTACGTCTACCCGGGTCCCATCCAATACTTCGGCCCCACCGAGGTGTGCGACCAGCCCACCAAGACGCTGCAACTGGAGCAAGAGAAGTAAGTGGGAAATTAAAAATTAAAAATTGAGAATTAAAAAATAAATGCCTGGTAATCCTCCTCTTGCGTGGTGATGTCGACATATGTCTGGGGCATTTATTTTTTAATTTTTAATTCTCAATTCTCAATTCAATGAAAGGGAAGCCGACGAAGAAGAGAAGGCGAACGCCGCCTAAGCGTCAACGCTCCATGCCCAAGTGGGTGGGCGTGATGTGGGCGGCGCTTATTGTCTGCTGCTTCTCCGTCGGCTTTTACTATTTCTCCGTCCGTCCGTATGCCTATCGTTGGCGAGCCTGCAACGGCTATCGCGACTACGGCGTCTGCATCCCCTCCAACTACGCCATGCACGGCATCGACATCTCCCACCACCAGGGAGACATAGACTGGCGACGGCTCGCCACCGCCCGACAAAGCGTCACCCCACTGAGCTTCGTCTTCCTGAAAGCCACCGAGGGGGGCGACCATGCCGACACCGCCTTCGCGGCCAACTTCGACAGCGCCAAGCAGGCGGGATTCGTCCGGGGCGCCTACCACTTCTACATCCCCTCGACCGACGCGCTGAAACAAGCCGACTTCTTCATCAATACCGTGCGTCTCGATTCGGGCGACCTCGCCCCCGTGCTCGACGTCGAGCTGCCCGGAAAGAGCGGAAAAGGCAGGAAAGAGGAATTGGCGAGAGGCGTGAAACAATGGCTCGACCGCGTCGAGGCGCACTACGGCGTGAAACCCATCCTTTACACTTCTTACAAGTTCAAGACCCGCTACCTCAACGATACCATTTTCGACGCCTATCCCTACTGGATAGCCCACTACTACGTGGATTCCGTGCAATACCGAGGCCGGTGGCACTTCTGGCAACACACCGACCGAGGCCGCGTACCCGGCATCGACGAGGACGTGGACCTCAACATCTTCAACGGCACGGCCGAAGAGATGGACGCGTTGAGAATCCAAAGAAAACTATGATTCATCCTTCATTTCCCAATTCATCTACCCCCACAGATTTAACACTATTGAAACACAAAAAAGCGGGAAAACACTTTGGATATATATTAAGTAAATATAACTTTGCCCGAACATTTAGAGAATCGGTTGAAACCCTGGAAAAGAATAAACTTAAATACTCATTATTAATTAGAAATCAGATGAAGGAACTAAAAATCTCTAAGTTACTTTACGCGCTTTTGCTCGTGGTAACAAGCTCTCTTTTAGTGAACTGTGTCGATGACAACGACGACACCGAGGCTCCATTTTTTGAAGTCGCGCCCACTACCTTGAACTTCGATCTCACAGGTCAGCCCGTTGGAAGCGACGCCTCATTCACAATCAACACGAATCGAGCATGGAGCATTACCATGCCCAAAGAATTAGAAAACTGGCTCGTTCTCTCACAAGAATCGGGCAATGGTCCCGCCAAGGTCACCATTACCGTTCCCGAGAGCGCGACCCCACTTACGACAAACATCACCGTACAATTCTCCAATAAAGTGGGCGTGCTGCGCTCGCAAGTGATCACGATCAACTGCGGAGAGATCGTGCCCAGTGAAGTGATTTATAATGAGACGTTCGGTACGACGGCCTTAACCAGCCCCTATCCCTTAGTAGCTGACTATGCCGACTGGGTGACCACGGGAACCGGCGCGAGCGAAGTGACCTATTCGGGAACCAACACGAGCGTCAGGGCCAGCCTACCCAATAATAACACTTCGTACAGCGGTGCGTCCGGTCCTAATCTCATCTTCTTCGGAGCGGCTCCGGGAGAGTTCGTCGTGAACAAGATCGCGCTTACCGCCGCGCAAACCAATCTACGACTCACGTTTGGCGGACAGCATCAGGTGAATTACGACACCAAGGATTACACGTTCGACCCCGCGAAGTTCGAAGTGTACTTGAGCGGAGACGGAACGGCATGGACGCCCGTGACTTATGACATCAGCGGCGATTATACCGTCAATCCCAACTGGATTCTCGGCACGGCAGACTTCACGCTGAAGCAAGCCTCCGCCTATCTATACGTCAAGTTTAGGGCATTGGACGCTTCGAACACCCGTCTGGACGATATCACGCTGGCTACCGGAAATGGCGGACAAGAAGTGAATCTCGAAGGTGGCGTAACGCCTCCCGAACCGCCGACGACGGACGCGATCTACTACGAACCCGTAGGAACTGCCGAGGTATCAGGTAATACCGCCATCAATGACTATACGGGATGGGCGAAGAGCGGAAGCGGCGCCGCCAATGTGACGTACAGCGGAACAGGTCCTACCGTCAGGAACAGTAGTCCGAACACCAGCTCGTCTTACGACGGCGCGTCGGGTGCGCCCATTATCTTCTTCGGTACGGCTCCCTCTGAATTCATCATCAGCAATATCGCGCTTACCGCGGAACAAACGAAGTTGCGCCTGACGTTCGGTGGACAGCACCAGGTTACTTATCAAACCGACTACACGTTTGAATCCGATCAGTTCACCGTAGCGCTTAGCGCCGACGGAACGAATTGGTCGGCTCCCATCACTTACAACACGGCGGGAGACGTAGCCACCAAACCGAATTGGATTCTCGCCACGGCCGACTTCACGCTGAAAGAAGCCGCATCCAGCCTCTACATCAAGTTCAACTTGCTGGATACCCACAACACCCGCATCGACGACATCAAGCTGACCGTCGGCGAAGGTGGACAGGAAGTGGACTTGAGCGGTAACGTTACGCCTCCGACTGGCGAAACGACGGCCATCACCATCCCCGAGCTTATCGCGAAGATGACGACAAGCTCCGTTCCGGTGGATGCCAGTTATACCGTGACGGGTATCGTCTGCGGTGATCCCGCTGGATTGAACTACTCCAACGGCACGCTCTACATCATGACCAAGGGTGCCACGACGGCAGGCAACGGCTTGGTGTTGTACAACAGCCAGATTGATATGGCCGCAGGCTATGCACTGGGTGACGAGGTTAAGGTAACACTGACCAAGGAAGTGGCCGCGTTGCAGATTCGCAATGGCGTGCCTCAAGCGACTGGCTTCGCCGCGGCGGACATCGAGAAGCTGTCAACTGGCAACGCCGTTACGCCTGTGACGATACAACTATCCGACTTGGCTTCGTTCGTCTCCATGCCCGTGACCATCGAGAACGTAACCGCTCCCGCAGCTGACACTTGGAAAGACGGTGCCGCAATGAAGAACCATACGTTCAACGTAAGTGGGACCGACTTCACCATCAATATCAACGCTCGCGCCACTCCGTTCGAGGGACAGCCCTATGCGGCCACAACCGCTTCGATAACAGGTATCGCTTCCATCTATCAAAGCGCTGGGCAGCTGATGCCGCGCAACTTGAGCGACGTGGCCGCATTCGCTTTCACGGAACCGATGATTACGGGTCTCACGCCTGCCACTTATACTTTCAGTGCTGAAGGCGGTACGCACAACTTTACCGCAACTGTAGTCAATCAAGGCGCTACTCCTATTACCGTAAGCGGATTGAGCGCTCCCCTCTCGGCTGAAGTAGACGGAACGACCATCATTGTAACGGCTGTCGCCAATACGGGGGAAGCCATCTCGCAGGAGATGGTCGTGACGCTGGGCAGCACGAGCAAGACGGCGACGGTGAATGTAGATGGAGCAAGTGCAGGAAATGGAACTACCGTTTCGGTGGATCTAACTAACGCAAGCAATTATCCTGAAGGATTCCCCGCAAGCTCAAGTGCTAAATTGGTAGAGCCTACCGCATATACAATTGGTGGATACGAATTTGTTATTGCAGGATCGACAGGAAATGGCTTTTATCAAGCAACAAGTAGCGGTACTGCCTATCTCCTAATTGGGAAAGCGGGTGCGTATATAGAACTTCCTGCCGTTTCGGGCAAAAAGCTAACCAAAATAGTAGCAACAGGGCGTAACGGAGCATCCACAAGTGTCATGATAGGGGTTGTAGATACAAGTGACGCTGAAGTATCTGGTGGTACTCCTATCAAATGGGACAATACCGCCGGATATGAATATACTTATAATCTATCAGGTACGTCCGTTGATGCCAAATATCGGATTAAAGTAAACAGCGCTCACAATGCTCAATTTACGAATTTGGTGCTTACTTATGAGTAACTAAATTGCGGTAATAGTCGGTAATACTCTCTTGATTGCGGGTATTGCCGACTAATACCACGTTACTCCCTATACATTATATATATAATAGCTATCATTCGAATGAAATTGAAGACATATAGTTCATTCTCCCTGCTTACCCGTTTTTGGGCGCTTGGTCTGCTTCTCGCTTTCGCCTCTTGCGGCGGCGACGGCAATAGCGACGACAACGGAGGCGGCGAGGGACGCCCGACGGAAGAAGCCTATTGGAACACTTCCGCTACGGACAAAGCCACGGTGCGGGCCGACAATGGACAGGTACCCATGATACTGCCCAACAACGTCGGGTCGACGTACGAGGCGCAGGTCACCGACGGCACGTGGGCATCGTTCTCGCTCAACGGGGGATCGGCCCAGAAGAGCGGCACGATACAAACCCGGAAAGACGTGCTCTTCGTCTACTTCAGCGAGAACAACACCGATGCCGAACGCACGGCCACCATCACCATCTCGACAGATGGACAGGCGCCGCAGACGTTCTACATCGCACAGCTCTCGGGCGAGCAGCAGGACCAGCCCAGCTTCGGAGGCACGTGGGCGGAGATACCGGCTGAGAAGTCGAATCCCAACTACACCTACGTCACCCACACCATCACGCTCAACAACAAGAAGGTGCGCAACTACTCACTATGCTTCGACAAGAGCGTACGCGCCGCCCTCTGGGTGGCCTACCCCATGCACTCGGCCTACCAAGGCGGACAAGGCCGCACCGACGACTGGGCGATGGACCCGCTGGTGGACGAGAGATGGCAACCCAACTGCGTGTTCGGCTCGTACAAGGGAAGCTATGACCGCGGGCACCAGATCGCCTCGGGCGACCGCACCGCCTCGCGCGAGATGAACGAGCAAACGTTCTACATGTCCAACATGACACCGCAGCTGGGCAAGCTCAACCAGCAGATGTGGGCCAACCTCGAAGGCAAGGTACGCGGCAACAGCTGCGCCGACACCCTCTACGTCGTCACCGGAGCCTACTTCGGCCCCAACGGCAAGGGCGACGGCTCCACCACCGACGCCGTCGGCAACACCTGCCCCCTGCCTACCTATTATTATAAGGTATTGCTGCGCACACGCAACGGCAACACCGGAAAGGCCATCAAGGACTGCCAGCCCGACGAGCTGAAGTCCATCGGCTTCTGGGTGAAGCACGCCGCGGCCAGCGGACAACCCACCGCAAGCATCTGCAAGACGGTGGAGGAGATAGAGAAGGAGACCGGATTCACCTTCTTCCCCCAAGTGGCCGCCTCGGTGAAGAGACAGAACATCCCCAGCGACTGGAGCATCAACAACTAAAGAGGGAGGAACACGCAAATGAGAAAACTGACATTCGTGGCCGCCCTGCTCGCCCTACTCGTCGTCAGCACGAGCGGCGTAGCCCAGAAACCCTACAAGGTGATGTTCTACAACCTGGAGAACTTCTTCGACACCATCGACGACCCCAACGTGAGCGACGCCGAGTTTACCCCGCAAGCCGCCAAGAAGTGGAATACGGAGAAATACTACAAGAAGCTACACAACATCGAACGGGTGCTCTTCGACATCGCCGCCATCAACCAGGACTATCCCGCCGTGATAGGCGTGTCGGAAATAGAGAACCGCAACGTGCTCGAGGACATCGTAGCCACGCCCAAGCTGTCGCCGGCACGCTACCGCATCTCGCACTACGACTCGCCCGACCGGCGTGGCGTGGACGTGGCGTTCTTCTACCGCCCCGACGTGTTCAAGCTCGAGGGCGACAGCGCCGTGAAGGCATACGTGCCCGAGCAGCCCGACTTCCTCACCCGCGACATACTCACGATGTGGGGAACCATCGACGGCGAGCCTTTCTTCTTCATGGTGGCCCACTGGCCATCGAGGCTGGGAGGCAAGGAAGTCTCGGAGTTCAAGCGCGTGGCGCTGGGACGACAGACGCGCGCCATAGCCGACTCGGTGAGGCGAGCCAATCCCGCCACCAAAGTGGTGATCATGGGCGACCTCAACGATGACCCCACCGACAAGAGCATCGCCAAGGCGCTGGGCGCCAAGGGCAAGCTGAAGGAGGTGGGCGACGCCGACTACTACGCCCCCTACACCGAGATGCTGAAAGCGGGCCTCGGCACGCTGGGCTACGACGACGCATGGAACATATTCGACAACATCATCGTGTCGGGCAACCTCGTGCATCCCGCCAAGGGGACGCTGCGCATCGAGAAAGGGCCGGGGTCGAAATACTACGGCAACATCTTCAAGGCACGCTACCTTATCCAGCAAGACGGCCGCTACCGCGGATACCCGCTGCGCACGTTCGTGAGCGACAACTTCCAGAACGGGTTCAGCGACCACTTGCCCGTCTATATTTACTTAGGAAAATAAACTCTAACTAATCGTTATGAAAATAAAGACATTCGCATTCACTATGCTGCTCTCACTCCTTACGCTCACGGCCTGGGCGCAAGGCACGGGCGGCATCCGAGGGAAAGTAATCTCGCGCACCACACGAGAGGCGATCAACGACGTCACGGTCACCCTGCAACCGGGTAGCATCACCACCACTTCCGACGCCGAGGGCAACTTCGCCTTCAGCGACATCAAGAATGGTGAGTACACCGCTATCTTCGAGGCCGCCGACTACGAGACGCAACGCCTCGTCGTACGCGTCAAGGACGCCGTCCAGCCCCTGCAGGCCGTGATGATCCCGTCGGGCGTGGCCGCCATGCCTGTCGACGACGCCGTGTTCGCCACCTTCGCCGACGAGACCATGGACGACTCGCAAGCCGTGCCCAGCTCGCTATCGGCATCGAAAGACCTGTTCGACAACATCGCCTCCTACCAGTTCAGCGAGATGCGGTTCAATCAACGTGGTTACGACAGCAAGTACACCGACGTCTCCATGAACGGCATACGCCTCAACGACGCCATGACGGGCTATAGCCCCTGGTCGCTATGGAGTGGACTGAACGACGCTACGCGCAACCAGCAGATCTCCTCGGCCATCAACATGGGCGAGAAGAGCATAGGCGGCATAGGCGGAACGGTGGACATCAACACCCGGCCCTCGCAGATGCGCCGCGGACTGCGCACCAGCCTCGTGAGCGCCAACTCCACGTATGCCTTCAGGGGCATGGTGACCTACGCCTCGGGCGCGCAGGACAACGGATGGTCGTACGCCTTCTCGTTCTCCACCCGCCAAGGCGGTAACTCGTACATCGACGGTGTGTTCTACAACGCCTTCGGATACTTCGGCACCGTGGAGAAGAAGTTCAACGAGCAGCATCGCCTGCAACTCACCGTACTCGGCGCGCCCACCCAACGCGGCGCGCAAGGAGCCGCCACGCAGGAGGCTTACGACCTGGTGGGCAACAACTACTACAACCCCAACTGGGGATGGCTCAACGGCAAGAAGGTGAACGCGCGCGTGCGCAACTATCACGAGCCGCTCACCATGCTGAACTATACCTACGACTTCAGCGACCGCGGCAAGCTCGACCTCGCCGCCGCCTACCGCTTCGGAAAGAACGGATATTCGGCACTGTCGTGGTACGGCGGTCCCGACCCGCGTCCCGACTACTACCGCTACCTGCCCAGCTACTACAACGGAAACCCGCTGGGCGCGCAGCTCTACGAGGCGTGGATGAGAAACGAGGGCGACATCCGCCACATCAACTACGACAACCTGTACAACATCAACCGCAGCCAACCGGAGAACGGCGAATACTCGCCAGGCCGACGCTCCATCAACATCATCGAGGAGCGCCACACCGACCAGCGCGACTGGAACCTCACGGGACAGCTCTCATACCTCTTCAAGAACAACTCCAAGATCTCCGTAGGAGCCAACGGGCGCTATAACCGCACCGAGTACTACAGCCAGATCAAGGACCTGCTGGGCGGTGACTACTGGATCGACATCGACAAGTTCGCCGAGCGCGACATGGGAGGCGCCAACCCCATACCGTACCAGAACGATATGGATTACTACCTCAACCACGGTTACGCACGGGCCGCCCGCGAAGGCGACAAGTACAGCTACGACTACTACGCCCACTCCATCTCGGCACGCCTGTGGGCACAGTACGAGATGCACTTAGGAGGCCTCGACATCAACCTCGGCGCCGAAGGTGGGCACTACAGCTTCTGGCGTTACGGACGGTGGAAGAAAGGTTTGTTCCTCGACAACTCCAAAGGCAAGTCGTCCACGCAGGACTACTGGACCTTCCGCACCAAGGCTAACCTGAGCTACCGCTTCTCGGCCGCGCACGTGCTGAGCGCCAACATCGTGTATATGCAAGACGCGCCCCGCTTCCAGGACGCTTTCCTCTCGCCCCGCACCCGCAACTCGGCCACGCCGGGCATCAAGACGGAGAAAACCCTCTCGGTGGACGCCAGCTACGCGCTGCGTCTGGGCGACTTCAGGGCACGCGTCACCGGATACTACACCCGTACACGCGACGGAGCCAAGGTGCTCTCGTACTACGACGATACGGAATCCACCTACTCCAACTTCGCCATGACGGGCATCGCCAAGCAATACTTCGGACTGGAGGCAGCCGTTTCCGTACCGCTCTTCGCCGGGCTGTCGCTGCAATCGGCCCTGAGCTGGGGTCAGTACACGTACGACAACAACCCCAACTACGTGCAGATACAGGACAACAGCGGCATCGTGAAGAACGAGGGCAAGGTATATTGGAAGAATTTCCGCATAGAAAGCTCGCCGCAGCTGGCACTCAGCGCAGGCCTGAACTACCGCGGACCGAAGAACATCTTCGCGTCGGTGAACGTGAACTACTACGACAAGAACTACATCTCCATGTCGCCGCTCTACCGCACCGACGCCGTGATCACTCCCGGTATGTCCGACGCCGACATCGAGTACATGCGCAAGCAGGAGAAGTTCGCCCCCGGATACGTAGTCAACGCCAGCATCGGCAAGAACTGGTACATCAACAACTACAACATCGGCTTCAGCCTGCAAGGCAACAACCTGTTCAACCGCCAGAACATGAAGACCGGCGGATACGAACAGATACGCCTGCTCAAGAACAAGGACGAGAGCCAGCTCACGTACCAACCGTTCGACTCGAAGTACTACTACATGCTGGGTACCACGTACTACCTGAATGTCTATTTCCGTTTCTAATCACCCAAAGAGAAGATGTGTATGAACAAGAAGATATTGAAACTATGTATGGTTGTGGCCGTACTGCTGGGCTTCAGCGGCTGCTACAACGAATATGACGATCCCGCGCCGGCCAAGGTATGGACCAGGGCCGACTTCGCCGGCAGCAAGTTTATCTCCATCAAGGACTTCAAGCAGCTGTTCTACGACAAGTACGGCAACGGCGTCGGCTCGCTGGCGCAGACGCTGGAGATCACCGAGGATTACGTCATCAGCGGCAAGGTGATATCGAGCGACCAGGCGGGCAACGTCTACAAGTCGGTCTACATCTACGACGAAGATTCGAAGTCGGCCATCGAGCTGAAGCTCATCGTGAGCAACTACGTCTACTTCCACGTGGGCCAGACCGTCTTCGTGAAGACCAAGGGACTGTGCATCGGCAGCTACCGCTTCATGCTCAGCGTGGGCGCCATGCCTACCGCCACCGACATCTCCAACGGGTACGCCAACCGCAACCTGGAGACGATGTACCTCGTGGATCAGCACGTGTTCCGCGGCGAACTGGGACAGCTCAAGGAGTCGGACATACTCACCGTAACGCCCGACAACTACGGCACCGTCCTCAACGACGACGCGCTGGGACGCCTCATCCGCCTCGAAGGGCTGACGTACAAGACCGGCACCTTCGACACCGACCGCTACCCGCAGTACCTCGAGACCACGTACGTGAACGGCAGCAACACCGCCAACTACGTCAACAAGTACTTCGACGACGAGGACCTGACGCCCACCTACGCCTACAGCTACGACGGCAACCGCTACTACGGTTCCGCCTGGTTTGGCTACGCCAGCGCCAACTCGTCGAGCACCACCAGCGGCAACTACATCGTACGCTCCAGCGGATACTCCAACTTCGCCCTCCAGCCGCTGCCGGCATCGGGCAGCACGGGTAGCATCACCGCCATCTACACCAAGTATTCCTCGCGCACGGGAGGCTTCATCAAGTACCAACTCTTGCTGAACAGCTACGAGGACGTGAAGGGATTCGCCACGGAGTAGCCGGGGTCCTGTCCTGGCGCCTACAAGCGTCGAAACCGCGGTTTCTCGCTTCCCACGCAATATGCGGGGAGGAGGAGAAGCCGCGGTTTCCCGTTCGCGCGCGTTCAAAGGACGATGTATTACCCCCCCCGACGTTGGTTAATAGCGTACCGATTACCGGTTAGTGAGCACCACTACCGTCACTCCCCTCGCCCCATGCGCTCCCACCACGAGAGCTTGCTCTATATCCGCCGTTTTCGACGGACCGGAGATGAACGTGCCGAAGCCATAGTCGCCCATCGCTATGCGCCGGTAGGCTTCGTGCATATTGTTCACCAACTGCTCCTCGCCAAGCAGGATGACGAGGTATTCGGCGACGAAGTAAAGCGCTTTCTGCCGCACGTTCTGCGGCAGCCATACGCATCCGTTCTCGAGCACGCCCAACTCGCCACGCACGATGGCGAGATCGGTGCCATTCAGCTGGCGCGGGTCGGACACCTCGTCGGGGTTGATGGTGGCGATGGTTATTTCGGGTAGGTTGGAGGCAATGACCTTGGCGTCGGGATAACGGCGTAGGATAGCGGCGTTCAGGTCGTCGGCCCCACCGAGTTCCAAGGCGTCACCGCCCACCTGTCTCATCACTTCGCCCCATCGCCCGAGGCGGTCGGTATAGGTTATGCCGCCCAGGGCGGAGAGGTCGGGCAAGTCGTAACGTTGCTTCGTGTTCTTTCTTATCCTGCCCAATATTTCGTCTTTACTGCTCATTCGGGGTTTCTCCTTTCTTGGTCATTGTCAGTCTGTTTACTCATCCCATGCTTCCACATCTCGGCAAACGAGGTGGTGGCGAATGGCGGCAGCTCGCGTCCTTTCCCCCAGGCGTTCAGTCCGTTGTAGATCAATGGACGGGGCAGCTTGTTGGCGATGGGCGCCATCTTCAGCGCGGCGTTGAAGAGTGCGGGATGGTCGAAGAGGAAGGCCATTCCGGCCGACATGGCTTTCTTCGCTCCGTTGGCTCGCCCTAAGCTGTCGAGTTGCTGTCGCCAGCGGTAAATCTGGTCGGCCAGGTCGATCTTCGCCGGACAGACATTGTTGCACGAATAGCAGAGCGAGCAGGCCGCGACATTGTCGGCGTACTCCGTGGGCGACTTCAACATGCCGAGGTTTATGCCTATGGGTCCAGGAATGAAGTAGGTATAGGCATACCCCCCGCCGCGCCGGTACACGGGGCAGGTATTCATGCAGGCCCCGCAGCGCAGGCATTTCAGCGTCTGTATATGCTCCTCGTTGGCGAGTATGTCCGTCCGCCCGTTGTCTACCAGCACGATGTGCGTCTCGCATCCCTCTCGCGGCTTGCGGAAGTGCGAGGTGTAAGTGGTCGACGGCTGTCCCGTGGCCGAGCGCGCCAGCAGGCGCACGAAAACGCCGAGCGCGTCGTAGTTGGGCACCACCTTCTCCAGCCCCATGGCCACGATGTGCAGCCGCGGGAAGGAGGTCCCCATGTCGGCGTTGCCCTCGTTGGTGCACACCACCACGTCGCCCGTGTCGGCCACGCCGAAGTTGGCGCCCGTCATGGCGGCGTCGGCGGTGAGGAACTCCTGGCGCAGCTGCTCGCGCGCGGCGTGTGTCAGGTAAGTGGGGTCGCTATTACCCGCCTCGGTGTGCCACTTCTCCTCAAAGAGCTTGCCCACCTGCTGGCGGGTAAGATGTATGGCAGGCATCACGATGTGGCTGGGAGGCTGTCCCATGAGCTGTAGGATACGTTCGCCGAGGTCGCTCTCTATCACGTCGATGCCCGCCTTAATCAGGTAAGGGTTGAGGTGGCACTCCTCGGTGAGCATGGATTTGCTCTTCACCATCTTCCGCACGCCGCGTTGGCGCAGGATATCGAGCACGGTGGCGTTGAACTCGTCGGCATCTTTGGCCCAATGCACGACCGCGCCATTGGCCTCGGCCTGTCGGGCGAACTGCGTGAGATAGTGTTCGAGGTGGGTGATGGTGTGCATCTTGATCCGCGCCGACAGCTCGCGCAGCTCTTCCCACTCGGGAATGGCCTTGGCCAGCGCGTCGCGCTTGGCACGTACCATCCAGAGGGTCCGGTCGTGCCATTGCGCTTGTTTTTTATCTTGCAGGAAGCGTTCGGCGGCTTCCGCGTGTCGTGTACTCATAATCCGGCGGATAATATTTCGGTGAAATGTATGAATCGCATGGGCAGCCGCTGCCTACGGGCTATGCCCTGCAGGTGCATCAGGCAGGAGCTGTCGGCTCCCGTCACGTACTCCGCCCCGGTGGCGATATGGTTCTTCAGCTTGTCCTCGCCCATGCAGACCGACACGGCCTGCTCCTCGACAGCAAACATGCCGCCGAATCCGCAGCATTCGTCCACGTGGTCGGGTTCGAGCACCGCGATGCCCGCTACCATCCGGAGCAAATCCTGGAGCTTGGAGTAAGGCGAGACGTTCAGTTCGCTGGCCGACGAGAGACGCAGCTCGCGCACGCCGTGGCAGCTGTTGTGCACGCTCACCTTGTGGGGGAAGCGTCCGGGCACGCGGTCAACCTTCAGGATGTCGTGCAGGAACTCGCACGCGTCGTAGATCTTGCCGCTGGTCTGGCAGAAGTGCTGTGTCTTCACGAAGGCGGTGCAGCTGGCCGAGGGCGCCACAACATAGTCGAACGTGTCGAACAGACGGTCCATCCGCTCGAGCAGCGGTCTCGCCTCGCTTTCGAAACCCGCGTTGGCCATGGGCTGGCCGCAGCAGGTTTGCTGGAGTGGATAGTCGGTATCCACTCCATAATGATTCAATAACTTGTAGGTGGCCACTCCCGCCAGGGGATAGATGGCATTCACGTAGCAAGGTACAAACAAACCTATTTTCATTCTACAATCAAAGCTGAGTTTCCAGATAGACCACGTGTGTCTGCAGGTATTCCTCCAGTCCGTGCTTGCCATCGGCCCCTCCGATGCCCGACTTGCGCCATCCGGCATGGAAGCCCTGCATGGCCTCGAAGTTCTCGCGGTTGATGTACGTCTCGCCAAACTTCAACGACCGCATCAGCTTGAACGCCAGGTCGAGGTCGCGGGTGTAGACCGACGAGGTGAGGCCGTACTCGCAATCGTTGGCCCAGGCGATAACTTCGTCCACGTCGCTGAACTCCACTACGGGAAGCACCGGTCCGAATGTCTCTTCCTGGACGATGTCCATCGCCTGGTCGCAATTGGTGAGCACGGTGGGTTCGAAGAAATAACCTTTCGTGCCAATGCGATGCCCGCCACACTCCAGCTTGGCGCCCTGCGCGATGGCTCTCGCCACTTTCTCCTCGATGCTCTTCAGGGCGTTGGCCTCGACGAGGGGTCCCATGTCGAGGTCGCTCACCTCAGCGGGGTTGCCTACCTTCACGGCACTCATGCCCGCCACGAGCTTGGCGACGAACTCCTTCTTCACCGAGGCGTGCACGTACACCCGCTCGCAGCAGTTGCACACCTGCCCGGTGTTGATGACGCGCGAGGCGATGACACTCTTCACCGCCAGGTCGAGGTCGGCATCGGGCATCACGATGCCAGGCGCTTTACCGCCCAGCTCAAGCGACACCTTCGTCACGTTCTTCGAGGCGGCCTCCATGGTCTGTACGCCCGCCCCCACGCTGCCGGTGAGGCTCACCATCCCTACCTTGGGATTGGCGGCCAGCTCGTGCCCGATGACGGAACCTCGTCCGTTCACCACGTTGAACACGCCAGCGGGCAGGCCCGCCTCGTCGACGATCCGCGCGAAGACGTACGCGTTCCCGGGCGTGATCTGGCTGGGCTTCACCACGATGGTGTTGCCGGTGAGCAGGGCCGGGGCGGCCTTACGGGCGATGAGGAAGAACGGGAAGTTCCACGGCAGGATGCCGGTGGTGACGCCGATAGGTTTCTTGAATACGAAGATGGTCTCCTTGGGGCGTGCGCTGGGCACGATTTCCCCTTCGTAGCGCAGTGCCCATCCAGCCATGTAATCGATATAATCGGCCGTGAAGTTCACCTCCACGTTGGCCAGTCCCTGCGTCTTCCCGCCCTCACGCACGATGATGTCGGTCAGCTCCCGCTCGCGGCGGCGTATGCCTTGGGCTATCTTCTTCAGGTATTCCCCCCGCTGGGTGGAGGTGAGCGCCTCCCAGGCAGGCTGTGCCTTGTCGGCGGCGTCGATGGCTCTCCGGGCGTCGGCCACGGTGCCGTCGGGCATTCGCGCGATGACTTCTTCGGTCGATGGGTTCAACACGTCAATCCATTTGCCCGATTCGTTTTCGATGAACTGGCCATCGATGTACATGCTTAATTCTTTCATAAAATAATAGTGTTTAAAAGATGGATTATTAAACATAGAGTTATTCTCTCTTTGCGCCTGCGCGCGCTCGCGCTCGACCCGAGCAAAGGTATGAATTTAATTGTTGACCGCACTATTCTTTTTATAAAAAACTGAATACTGCCCACAAATGTATAGTACTATCGGACAAGGAGTATACTCTTTCCATCAAATAGTATATTCCGCTATCCGGAAGTGCGTAGGGGGTGTTTGCGAAAACTCCTTGTGAGCCAGTCATCCATCCTCGAGAGGAGCATCGTCCTCTGCCCGTGAGTACCCCTCCATCTTTCTCTAAGAGAAGCCCTCTATCTCTCCTTGGAAGGAGCATCGACCTCTCCCCGTGAGTACGGAGCTTCTGTCCCTAAGAGTACGGATAGACTCTCTAATCACGCCCGAGTTGACTCACCTTTCCGTGGCGACACGGGTTTCTTAGACCTGGCAGCAGATCCGCGAGGGGGGATAAAAAGAGGAGACCCCCTTACCTGTGGTGTAAGGGGGTCTCTCCTCTTTTGTTGTCATATCGCCCAAAGGCGAGAGCTTACGGCATTACTCCGCAGCACTTCCCCAGCCCATCAGCGACAAGCGCTTGTAGCTGTTGTAGCGCCAGCGGGCGTTCTCCTCGGCGGCCTTGAACAGCTCGCCGGCCTCGGCGGGATATTGCTTGGCAACCGACGAGTAGCGCACCTCGCCCTTCAGGAAGTTCTGGAACTCCGCCCAGTCGGGTTCCTTGCTGTCCAGCAGGAACGGGTTCTTCCCTTCGGCCTCGAGGGCGGGGTTGTAACGCCAGAGGTGCCAGTATCCGCATTTCACGGCCTTCTCTTCCTCTTCCTGGCTCTTGCCCATGCCAGCCCTCAGTCCGTGGCTGATGCAGGGGGAGTAGGCGATGACGAGCGACGGTCCGGGATAGGCTTCGGCCTCGCGGAGCGCCTTCAGCGTCTGCGCCTGGTCGGCTCCCATGGCGATTTGCGCCACATAGACGTATCCGTAAGTGGTGGCCATGAGGCCGAGATCCTTCTTGCGTATGCGCTTGCCCGAGGCGGCGAACTTGGCGATGGCGCCCAGCGGCGTGGCCTTGGACGACTGTCCTCCGGTGTTGGAGTAGACCTCCGTGTCGAGCACCAGGATGTTGATGTCCTTGCCCGAGGCGATGGCGTGGTCCAGACCTCCGTAACCGATGTCGTAGGCGGCACCGTCGCCACCTATGATCCATTGGCTGCGCTTCACTAAGTATTGCGTCAATCCCTTCAGCTCCTTGCAAACGGGGCATCCCGCCGCCGCGCCTTGGGCGATGGCCGCCTCGAGTTGCGGAGCCAGCTCCTTGGTCTTGTCGCCGTCGTTGCGATTGTCGAGCCAAGCCTGCATCAAGGGTTTCACCTCGGCGTGCGCCTGGTCGTCGGCAACGACCTTGCTGAAGAGCGTCACGATACGCTCGCGCATCTTCTCGTTGGCCAGTTCCATACCAAGGCCGAACTCGCAGAAGTCCTCGAACAGTGAGTTGGCCCATGCCGGACCGTGACCTTGCTCGTTCGTGGTGTAGGGCGTGGAGGGTACGGATCCCGAGTAGATGGAGGAGCATCCGGTGGCGTTGGCCACCATCTCGCGGTCGCCGAAGAGCTGGGTGATGAGCTTCACGTACGGCGTCTCACCGCATCCCGAGCATGCGCCCGAGAACTCGAAGAGCGGGGTGGCGAACTGTGAGTTCTTCACGTTGGCCTTCACGTCGACCAGATGCTGCTTGCTCTTCACGCTGGTGGCGCAGTAGGTCCAGTTGTCGGCCTCGGCGAGTTGGCTCTCGAGGTGCTTCATCGTCAGTGCCTTTCCTCCCTTCTTGGGGTTGCCCGGGCAGATGTCGGCGCAGTTGCTGCAACCGAGGCAGTCGAGCACGTCGACCTGTATGCGGAACGTCATTCCGTCGAACACCTTGCCCACGGCCTTGAGCTGGGCGAAGTTGGCACCCTTCTGCTCGGCCTCGTCGAGAACGAACGGACGGATGGCGGCGTGCGGACAAACGTACGCGCACTTGTTGCACTGTATACAGTTCTCGGGGGTCCACTCGGGCACGAAGGCGGCCACGCCGCGCTTCTCGTAGGCGGCGGTACCTTGCGGCCACGAACCATCCTCGATACCCTTGAAGGCCGATACGGGGAGCAGGTCACCGTCTTGCGCGTTGATGGGGCGCACCACCTCGTTGATGAAGGCGGGGTCGTTGTTGGCGGCCGCCGTCGCGTCGGACAGGTTGGCCCACTCGGGATCCACGGTGAGTAGCTTGTATTCGCCTCCGCGGTCCACGGCGGCGTAGTTCTGGTTCACGATCTCCTCGCCCTTCTTGCCGTATGACTTCACGATGAACTTCTTCATCTGCTCGATGGCCAGATCGACGGGTATCACCTGGGTGATGCGGAAGAAGGCCGACTGCAGGATGGTGTTGGTGCGGTTGCCCAACCCAATCTCCAGCGCGATTTGCGTGGCGTTGATGTAGTACACGGTGATGTTGTTCTTGGCGAAGTACTTCTTCACCTTGACGGGCAGGTTCTTGGCCAGCTCCTCGCCCTCCCAGATGGTGTTGAGCAGGAAGGCGCCGTTCCGTTGCAGGCCGCGCGTCACGTCGTACATGTGGAGGTAAGCCTGTACGTGGCAGGCCACGAAGTTGGGCGTGTTGACCAGATAGGTGGAGCGTATGGGGTTGTCGCCAAAGCGAAGGTGCGAGCAGGTGAATCCACCCGACTTCTTGGAGTCGTACGAGAAGTAGGCCTGGCAATGCTTGTCGGTGTTATCGCCGATAATTTTCACGGAGTTCTTGTTGGCGCCCACCGTACCGTCGGCTCCCAGTCCGTAGAACTTCGCCTCGAACATGCCTTCGCCACCCAGCGCGAGTTCCTCTTCCTGCGGCAGCGAGGTGAAGGTCACGTCGTCCACGATGCCGATGGTGAATTGGTTCTTGGGCATGGGCATGGCCAGGTTCTTGTACACGGCGATGATTTGTGCCGGCGTAGTGTCCTTCGATCCCAGTCCGTAGCGTCCGCCCACGATGGTGGGGGCGTCAGCCTGTCCGTAGAAGCAGTCCTTCACGTCCAAGTAGAGCGGGTCGCCCAGCGCGCCGGGTTCCTTGGTGCGGTCGAGCACGGCGATACGTTTCGCCGTCTTGGGCACGGCAGCCAGGAAGTGCTTGGCCGAGAAGGGACGGTAGAGGTGCACGGCCACGAGGCCCACCTTCTCGCCCTTGCCCATCAGGTAGTCGATGGCTTCGCGGGCGGCTTCGGTGACCGATCCCATGGCGATGACGACACGTTCGGCGTCGTCGGCTCCGTAGTAGTCGAAGAGGCCGTATTGCCGTCCGGTGATCTTGGCGATCTCGTTCATGTACTCCTCCACGATGGCGGGCACGGCCTCATAGTAGAGGTTGCTTGCTTCGCGGTGCTGGAAGAAGTGGTCGGGATTCTCGGCCATGCCCCGCGCCACGGGCTTGCCCGGGTTAAGGGCGCGTGTGCGGAACTCGGTCAGCGCCTCTTGGTCGATGAGGGGCGCGAGGTCTTCGTTCTCCAGCATCTCGATCTTCTGGATTTCGTGCGAGGTGCGGAAGCCGTCGAAGAAGTTGACGAAAGGCACGCGCGACTTGAGCGTGGCGAGGTGTGCCACGCCGGCCAAGTCCATCACTTCCTGCACGGATCCTTCGGCCAGCATGGCGAAGCCCGTCTGCCGCGCGGCCATCACGTCCTGGTGGTCGCCAAAGATGGAGAGGGCGTGCGAAGCCAGCGTGCGGGCCGATACGTGGAACACGCAGGGTAGCAGCTCGCCGGCAATCTTGTACATGTTGGGAATCATCAGGAGCAAGCCCTGCGAAGCCGTGTAGGTAGTAGTCAACGCGCCGGCCTGCAACGAGCCGTGCACGGCGCCGGCGGCACCGCCTTCCGACTGCATCTCCTGCACGTACACGGTCTCGCCAAAGATGTTCTTACGTCCCGCGGCGGCCCATTCGTCTACGTACTCGGCCATAGTTGAAGATGGCGTGATGGGATAGATAGCCGCCACTTCCGAGAACATGTAGGAAATGTGGGCAGCTGCCTGGTTACCATCACAGGTAATGAATTTCTTCTGTTTAGTCATAACCAAAATAAAATATTTAAGTAAATAATCATATTGTCAGTATAGGAAGCCGAACATCCAGAGAGGCACCTGGTTGCCTCGTCCCGCCGCCAGCCCGTGCTGGGCGTAGATGATGTCCGGGTCGTTCTTTATCTTCGCGCCTTCGGCGCATATCTTGAAGGAGAGCTTGTCGTCGTCAACGAGGAAGGAGGCGTTCTTGTCGCCCCGATGCACCTTGTGATCCTTCCAGAGGCTGTTCACGAAAAAGGTGTCGACCACGTCCTGCTCGAGCACGTTCACCGGATAGATGCAGTACATCAGGTTGGAGTTGTGCATCATGATCTTGGCGGGCTTCTTGGGGAACTCCTCGCCGCAGGGATACACCAGGTTGATGAGGCGTGCGTCGGCCAGGCACTTGATGTAGTTCATCACCGTGGCCCGCGAGGTCTCTATGTCGCTGGCCAGCTGGCTCACGTTGGGGGCTTTCGGGCCGTCGACGGCCAGCAGGTAGAGCAGCTTCTTTATCTTCGAGAGGTATTTCAGCTCAATCTGCTTGATGAGCAGGATGTCTACCTCTACCATCATATTCATGGTCTTGAGCAGGTTCTCGGAGAAGTTGCGCTTCTCGAGGAAGAAGGGGTAGAAGCCGTGGTGCAGGTACTCCTGGAAGTATTTGAGGGGGCTGACCTTGGCCAGTACGCCTTTGGCGATCTGCTCGTGCGACGCCAGGATTTCCTCCAGCGTGTAGGCGTGAAAGCGCATGTCGGCACGCAGGTTGAGGTACTCGCGAAACGAGAAGCCCCGCAGGTTGTAGCTCTTCACCACGTCGCGCAGCTCCGCGTTCTCTTCCTTGAGGCGCATCACCGACGAGCCGGTGAACACGATCTTCAGGTTCGGGAAGCGGTCGTAGCAACGGCGCAGCTCCTTGCTCCAGCCGTGGTACTTGAAGATCTGGTCGATGAGCAACACCTTGCCGCCCTGGCGTTGGAACTGGTCGGCAAACTCCACGATGGTGTGGGCGGAGAAGTAGAGATTGTTCATGTTGATGAACAGGCAGGAACGGTCGGTGCCAAATTTCTCCTTGGCGTACTGCAGCAAGAAAGTGGTCTTACCCACGCCACGAGTCCCTTTGATACCTATCAAACGGTCGTTCCAGTCGATCTCATCCATCAAGTCCCGACGGACGGGAGCGTTGGTATGCTCAACAAGATAAGCGTGTGTACGGTAGAATGATTCCATCTATTATTATTACTCTTCGTTTTTCGGGGGGCAAATATAGGCGTTTTCCACGGATTTGCAAAGTGGAGATGGCAAATTTGTGCTTTAAAATGTTAGTTTCTTCTTAATTCGTGCCATTTGCCCCAAAGTTCCTATCCTTATCGAATAAATTAAGAAGAATATGAAGGAATCAATCACCATCAGGAACTTCAGTCCCATCGAGGAGGTTACCATTGACGACATTCGTCCAACAAGGCGCTCACGCGGATACGCCCGATAGGTCATGACGTTTGGCTACAATCTTTTGAGTAGACTATCCGCCGAAATTTGCGGGTACCCCAAAGTTTCTCTATCTTTGCCAGCGATTTGGATAGAAAACTTATTCATTATATAATAAAGAAAAGAAGATTATGGCAATGCATACCTGGTTTGAATGCAAGATCCGTTACGAAAAGACAATGGAGAACGGAATGGTGAAGAAAGTGACCGAACCCTACTTGGTCGACGCCCTCAGCTTTACGGAGGCCGAAGCCCGCATCATCGAGGAGATGACGCCCTTCATGTCGGGCGAGTTCACCGTGTCGGACATCAAACGAGCCAACTATAGCGAGCTGTTCCCCAGCGAGGAGGAGAGCGCCGACCGCTGGTTCAAGTGCAAACTCATCTTCATCACCCTCGACGAGAAGAGCGGAGCCGAGAAGAAGACCTCCACGCAGGTGCTGGTGCAAGCCGCCGACCTGCGCGACGCCGTGAAGAAGCTCGACGAAGGCATGAAGGGTACCATGGCCGACTATCAGATAGGCTCCGTGGCCGAGACCGCCCTCATGGACGTCTACCCCTATCACGCCGAACCTGACGACAAGCCCGAATTCGACTCCACCAAAGCCTGACACCCCAAACAGATGACCGACGTAGCCCATAACCTGCGCCAGCTGCTGGCCGAGCTGCCCCAAGGGGTCCGGCTGGTGGCCGTCTCCAAATCCCATCCCCCCGAGATGATCGAGGAAGCCTACCGGACGGGCTGGCGCGTCTTCGGCGAGAACAAGGCCCAAGAGATGAAAGCCAAGCACGACGTCCTGCCGCCCGACATCCAGTGGCACTTCATCGGACACTTGCAGACGAACAAGATAAAGTACATCGTCCCCTACGTAGCCCTCATCCACAGCATCGACAGCTACAAGCTGCTGGCCGAGGTGGACAAGCAAGCCGCGCGGGCGGGACGCGTAGTCGACTGCCTGCTGCAAGTGCACATCGCCAGCGAGGAGACCAAGTCGGGATTCAGCCCCGACGAATGTCGGCAGGCACTCGCCACCACCCCTTGGCGAACGCTGGAGCACGTACGTCTGAGGGGGCTGATGGGAATGGCCACCAACACCGACGACGTAGAACAAATACGCCGGGAATTTCGTTTATTAAACAAGCTCTTCCACGAGCTGAAAGCCACGTATTTCGCCGCGGACGAGACGTTTGGCGAACTGTCGATGGGCATGTCCGACGACTACCGCGAGGCCATCGGCGAAGGCAGCACCATGGTGCGGGTGGGAAGCAAGATCTTTGGAGAACGAACATACAACAATAACCCAGTAGTAACCACTTAAAAAAATCTGTTTATCATGGCCGATATACGAACCACCTTTGCGGGACTTCCCCTCAGGAACCCCATCATCATCAGTAGCTCGGGGCTGACCAACAGCGCCGGCAAGAACAAACGCCTCGCGGCCGACGGCGCCGGGGCCATCGTCCTGAAGTCGCTCTTCGAGGAGCAAATCATGCTCGAGGCCGAACAGTTGCAAGACCCCTCGTTCTATCCCGAAGGCAGCGACTACCTCAAGGAATACATCCGCGAGCACAAGCTCGCCGAGTATCTCAACCTCATCAAGGAGAGCAAGCGCGACTGCTCCATACCCATCATCGCCAGCATCAACTGCTACCGCGAGGCCGAATGGATCGACTTCGCCAGGCAGATAGAGGAAGCGGGAGCCGACGCGCTGGAGATCAACATCCTCGCCCTCCCCTCCGAGGTGGACTACGCCTACGGCGAGTTCGAGCAGACGCACGTCAAGATTCTCCGCCGGGTGAAGCAGAACACGCGCATCCCCGTCATCATGAAGCTGGGCAACAACCTCACCAACCCCGTGGCGCTCATCGAGCAGCTGTACGCGGGCGGGGCGGCCGCCGTGGTGCTCTTCAACCGCTTCTACCAGCCCGACATCGACATCGAGAAACTCACCCACACCTCGGGCGACATTTTCAGCAAGCCCACCGACCTGGCCAACACGCTCCGCTGGATAGGCATCGCCTCGGCCAAGGTGGAGAAGATCGACTATGCCGCCTCGCGGGGAGTGGTCACGCCCGAGGCCGTAGTCAAGACATTGCTCGCCGGAGCCGCGGCCGTGGAGGTGTGCAGCGCCATCTACCAGAACACCAACGCCTTTATAGGCAAGGCCAACGACTTCCTCTCCACCTGGATGGACCGGCATGGCTTCACCTCCATCGCCCAGTTCAAGGGACGTCTCAACACCAAGGACATGCAAGGCGTCAACACCTTCGAGCGCACGCAGTTCCTGAAATACTTTGAGAAAGTGTAGGGCTTTCTACCAAAAAACATCTATATTTGTCGGCGGTTATCCAGCCGGCTGGATACAGTATTCACATAAAAAAAAGAATATGAAGAGACAAACTGTTATTTTAATGACACTTACGCTATCAATGAGTGGCATATTCTTCTCCTGTCACGACAAGACAGATAGCCGCACGGGAGCGCTGGAAATAGACAGCATACAAATCAACAAGACGGAACACCTCTTTGGTGACACCGCCAAGCCAGCTTGCAACATCACCATCAACTACGCTTACGTGGCCAAGTCGGCAGACACCACACTGAGCGACACCCTCAACAGCTACTTCGCCGCCGCCTGCTTCGGCGACAAATACATCGGCGAGAATCCCGATAGCATAGCCGCCAGATACGTGAAGGAATACGTGAAAGGATACCGCGACGAGCAAGAGTCGATGTACACCGAGGACCTGAAAGACAAGGCCAGCGAGGAAGGCGAGCTGGTAAGCACCGGATGGTACTCCTACTACAAAACCATAGAGAGCCGCGTACAGTTCTACCAAGGCGACCTCATGGTGTACCGCGTGGACTACAGCGAGTACACCGGGGGGGCGCACGACACTTACAGCAGCACCTTCCTCAACATGGACCTCAAGCTGATGCGGCCGCTGCGTCTCGACGACCTCTTCGCGGGCGACTACAAGGACGCGCTCACCAACTTCATCTGGACGCAACTGATGGCCGACAACAAGGTCGGATCGCGCAAAGAGCTGGAAGACATGGGCTACGCCTCGATGAACGACATCACCCCCTCCGAGAATTTCTACCTCGACAAGAAGGGAATCACCTTTTATTATAATGTGTACGACATCGCCCCCTTCGTGATGGGACCCACCCAAGTGACGCTACCCTTCGCGCTGCTGGAGCAACTCCTGGCCGAAAATACCATCATCGACCAGTTGAAAGGGTAGAGAGATGGACATCATCCTGAAGTACTTCACCCACCTCAGCGAAGAGCAACGCCAGAGGTTCGAGGCTCTCTACGACCTCTATACCGACTGGAACGCGAAGATCAACGTCATCTCCCGCAAGGACATCGGGAACCTGTACGAGCGCCACGTGCTCCACTCCCTCGGAGTCGCCAAGCTGATATGTTTCCGTCCGGGAACCACCGTCATGGACCTGGGCACCGGCGGAGGATTCCCCGGCATACCGCTGGCCATACTCTTCCCCGACAGCCAGTTCCACCTCGTCGACAGCATCGGGAAGAAGGTACGCGTGGCCACCGAGATAGCCCAGGCCATCGGCCTGCAGAACGTCAGCTTCAGCCACGCCCGAGCCGAGGAAGAACGCGAACGGTTCGACTTCGTGGTGAGCCGCGCCGTGATGCCCCTGGCCGAACTGGTGAAGATCGCGAGGAAAAACATCGCCACCCGGCAACACAACGCCCTGCCCAACGGGCTGATCGCCCTCAAGGGCGGAGAGCTGGAACACGAGACGATGCCCTTCAGGCAGCAGGCCGTGACACACGACCTGAGCCGGGACTTCGCCGAGGAGTACTTCAAGACCAAAAAGATAGTGTACATACCCCTATGAAGATCAAGAGATTCGAGTTCAATATGTTTCCCGTGAACTGCTACGTGTTGTGGGACGATACCCGCGAGGCAGTGGTGATAGACCCGGGATGCTACTACGAGGAGGAGAAACAGTCGCTGAAGAAGTTCATCCTCGCCGAGGGTCTGACGCTGAAGCACCTGCTCAACACCCACCTCCATCTGGACCACATCTTCGGCAACGCCTTCGTACAGAAAGAGTTCGGACTCTCGCCCGAAGCCAACCAAGCCGATGAATTTTGGATGGACGAAGCGCCCAAGCAAAGCCGCATGTTCGGCTTCGAGTTTCCCGGCCCCACCGTACCGATAGGCGAATACCTGCACGACGGCGACGCCGTGAGCTTCGGCCACACCCGGCTGGAAGCCATACACGTGCCCGGCCACTCGCCCGGCAGCTTAGTGTACTACAGCAAGGCCGACAACTGCGTCTTCTCGGGCGACGTGCTCTTCCAGGGAAGCATCGGACGGGCCGACCTCACGGGAGGCAACTTCGACACGCTGATCGAGCACATCTGCAGCCGGCTCTTCGTGCTCCCCGGCGAGACCATCGTCTACCCCGGACACGGAGCGCCCACCACCATCGGCATGGAGAAGGCCGAGAATCCTTTCTTCCGATGAAAGCGATCTCCCCTGGTCGGCTCGCCCCCTCCCCTCTCCAACTTAAAACAAAAAACATTAACTTAATAACGATAGATAATTATGGAAAACGATAGGTTAGCCAGCCGACACATCGGCATTAATCGGCAAGACGCGATCGTTATGCTCCGCAAGGTCGGAGTGGACACTGTGGATGAATTGATTGACCGGACCATTCCAGCCAATATCCGCCTCCCGAAGGTACCCCAACTACCCGCCCCCCTCACGGAATACGAGTACGGACAGCACATCGCCAGCCTGGCCGCCAAGAACAAGCTGTACACCACCTACATCGGCATGGGCTGGTATGGCAGCGTGACACCCGCCGTGATACAGCGCAACGTGTTCGAGAATCCCGTGTGGTACACCTCGTACACGCCCTACCAGACGGAAATCTCGCAAGGACGCCTTGAGGCGCTTATTAACTTCCAGACGGCCGTGTGCGACCTCACCGCCATGCCGCTCTCCAATTGCTCGCTGCTCGACGAGGCTACCGCCGCCGCCGAGGCGGTGAGCATGATGCACGCCCTGCGCACGCGCGCCCAGCAGAAGGCCGGAGCCAACGTGGTGTTCGTGGACGAGAACATATTCCCCACCACCCTGGCCGTGATGACCACCCGCGCCGTGCCCCAAGGCATCGTGCTCCGCGTGGGTAACTACAAGGAGTTCGAGCCGTCGCCCGAGGTATTCGGCTGCATCCTCCAGTACCCCGCCGCCGACGGCAGCGTGGCCAACTACCGCGACTTCACCGCCAAGGCGCACGCCGCCGAGTGCAAGGTAGCCGTGGCCGCCGACATACTCAGCCTCGTCCTGCTCACCCCACCGGGAGAATGGGGCGCCGACATCGTGTTCGGCAGCACCCAGCGGTTGGGCATACCGATGTTCTATGGCGGCCCGTCGGCCGCCTACTTCGCCGCACGCGACGAGTACAAGCGCAACATGCCCGGACGCATCATCGGCCTCTCCAAGGACAAGTACGGAAAGACGTGCTACCGCATGGCCCTGCAGACCCGCGAACAGCACATCAAGCGCGAAAAGGCAACCTCGAACATCTGCACCGCGCAAGCCCTGCTGGCCACCATGGCCGGATTCTACGCCGTCTACCACGGACAGGAGGGACTCACCGCCATAGCCACCCGCATACACAGCATCGCCGCATTCATCGACGAGAAGCTGAAGAAAGCGGGATACACGCAGAAGAACAAGCTCTACTTCGACACCCTCCGCGTCGCCCTCCCCGAGGGACTGACCGCGGAGCAAGTGCGTACCATCGCCCTCGGCAAGGGAGTCAACCTCCGCTACTTCGACAACGGCGACGTGGGCATGAGCGTCGACGAGACCACCGACGTGGCCGCCGCCAACCGCCTGCTCGCCATCTTCTACACCGCCGCCGGCAAGGAATATGTCGCCACCGACAACATCCCCACGCACGACAACCTCCCCAAGGAGCTGCGCCGCTCCAGCGAGTTCCTCACTCACGAAGTGTTCCGCAAATACCACACCGAGACGGAAATGATGCGCTACATCAAGCGCCTGGACCGCAAGGACATCTCGCTGGCCCACTCCATGATCTCGCTCGGCTCGTGCACCATGAAGCTCAACGCCGCCGCCGAGATGCTCCCCCTCAGCCTGCCCGGCATGATGAACATACACCCGCTGGTGCCCGCCGAGCAAGCCGAGGGATACCGCGAACTGATCCGGAACCTGAGCGACTACCTGGCCGCCATCACCGGATTCGACGGCGTGAGCCTGCAACCCAACTCGGGCGCGTCGGGCGAATACACCGGCCTGCGCGTCATCCGCTCCTACTTAGAAAGCGTCGGACAGGGACACCGCGACAAGGTGCTCATCCCCTCCTCCGCCCACGGCACCAACCCCGCGTCGGCCGTACAGGCTGGATTCACCACCGTGACCTGCGCCTGCGACGAACAGGGCAACGTCGACATGGACGACTTCCGCGCCAAGGCCGAGGAGAACAAGGAGAGCCTCGCCGCCCTCATGATCACCTACCCCTCCACGCATGGCATCTTCGAGGCGGACATCAAGGAGATGTGCCGCATCGTGCACCAGTGCGGGGCGCAAGTCTACATGGACGGCGCCAACATGAACGCGCAGGTAGGCCTCACCAACCCCGGATTCATCGGCGCCGACGTCTGCCACCTCAACCTGCATAAGACGTTCGCCATCCCCCACGGCGGCGGCGGACCAGGCGTAGGCCCCATCTGCGTGGCCAGCCACCTCACCCCCTTCCTGCCCGGACATCCACTCTTCGGCGACAGCCGCAACGAGGTGGCCTCGGCACCCTTCGGAAGCGCCGGCGTGCTGGCCGTGACCTACGGCTACATCCGCATGATGGGCATCGAGGGACTGACGCTGGCCACCAAGGCCGCCATCCTCAACGCCAACTACCTGGCCGCTCGGCTGGGCGACACCTACGGCATCGTCTATCGCGGCACCAACGGCTTCGTGGGACACGAGATGATACTCGAATGCCGGAAGGTGCACGAAGAGACCGGCATCACCGAGAACGACATCGCCAAGCGACTGATGGACTACGGCTACCACGCCCCCACCCTATCCTTCCCCGTGCACGGCACGCTGATGATAGAACCTACCGAGAGCGAGAGCCTGGCCGAGCTGGACAACTTCGTCGACGTGATGCTCAGCATCTGGGACGAAATCCAGGAAGTGAAGAACGGACAAGCCGACAAGGCCGACAACGTGCTGGTGAACGCCCCGCATCCCGAGTACGAGGTGGTGGCCAACGCATGGACGCACCCCTACTCCAGGGAAAAGGCCGCCTACCCCATCCCGAGCGTACGCGACAACAAGTTCTGGATCAACGTGGCCCGGGTCGACAACACCCTGGGCGACCGCAAGCTGCTCCCCACACGCTACGGAACGTTTGAGTAGTGATTAGTGGGTTAGTGATTAGCCGGTAGATTCACCACAGAGGACACAGAGTTGCACAGAGTTTTTAACTTGTATCTCCGCCTTTTTCCATGGCAGACCAAGCTTAAAAACTCTGTGCAACTCTGTGTCCTCTGTGGTGCCCTCCCCCGCTAATCACTAATCACTAATCACTAATCACTAATTCATGTTTGTGGTTTCGCGAAAAAATGCGATATTTGCGGCATGATTCAGATTGAAACAATTCTCGATATACTAATTAAAGGAATTATTATCGGTGTCGTGGTATCTGCTCCCCTCGGCCCGGTGGGCGTGCTCTGCATCCAACGTACCCTCAACAAAGGGCGGTGGTACGGCTTCGTAACGGGACTTGGCGCCGCTTTGAGCGACATCGCCTACGCCCTGCTCACGGGTTATGGCATGAGCTTCGTGTTCGATTTAATCAAAAATAACATCTTCTACCTGCAATTGATTGGCAGCATCATGTTGCTGCTGTTCGGTATATATACCTTTCGCAGCGACCCCATGCGTTCCATACGTCCCGTCTCCGGATCGGGCAGCAAGGGGTCTTACTTCCACAATTTCATCACCGCTTTCCTCGTCACCCTCTCCAACCCCCTCATCATCCTGCTCTTCATCGGACTGTTCGCACGCTTCGCCTTCGTGCAGAACGAAGTGCTGCTCATCGAGACCTTCGCCGGCTACGCCGCCATCGTTGTCGGCGCGCTGGCCTGGTGGCTGGGCATCACCTACTTCGTGAACAAGGTACGGGCCAAGTTCGACGAGCGGGGCATCGTGGTGCTCAACCGCGTGATAGGAAGCATCGTCATCGTGGTGGCCGTCGTCGCGCTGGCCTACACGCTGCTGGGACAATCGTTTTACTAAATCCTTACCATGAACCCCATAGCCCAACGACTGAAAGAGAAGAATATAGCCGAATACCTCATATATCTGTGGCAAGAGGAAGACCTGATAAGGGCCAACCACTGCCAAATGGAAGAGCTGGAGGCAAACGTGATCGTCCACTACCCCGAGGAGAACCGACCCGCCATGCGCGAATGGTACGGCAACCTGCTGACGATGATGAACGAGGAGCACGCACGCGCCACCGGACACCTGCAAATCAACCGCAACATCATCATCAAGCTCACCGACCTCCACACGGCCCTCTGCGCCTCGCCCAAGTTCCCATTCTACGCCGCCGCCTACTTCAAGGCCCTCCCCTTCATCGTGGAGCTACGCGCCAAGAACGGGCAGAAGGACGAACCCGAGCTGGAGACCTGCTTCGAGGCGCTCTACGGCGTGCTGCTGCTCAAGCTACAGCACAAACCCGTGAGCGAAGGGACGGCCAAGGCCATGGAGGCCATCAGCAACTTCATCTCCCTGCTGGCCAACTACTACGAGAAAGACCGGAAAGGAACCCTAAAATTGGAGGACAACTGACAATGAACATATTAGTAACCGGCTCCAACGGACAATTGGGCAACGAAATGCGCGCCCTCGCCGCCCTGAGATCCCAACACAAGTGGCACCTCACCGACGTGGACGAACTCGACATCAGCGACGAACAAGCGGTACACCACTACGTGGCCGGCAACCGGATTGAGCTGATCGTGAACTGCGCCGCCTACACCGACGTGGAGAAAGCGGAAGTGTACCCCTCCAAGGCCTACATCCTGAACCGCGACGCGCCCGGCTACCTGGCCGACGCCGCGCGAGAAAACGGCGCGGCCATCATACACATCTCCACCGACTACGTGTTCAACGGAGAAACCTGCCTCCCCTACGACGAGAACGAAGATCCCGACCCGCGCTCCGTCTACGGGAAATCGAAAGAACACGGCGAGCGCCAAGTGAGGGAGAAATGCGAACAGGCCATGATCATCCGCACCTCGTGGCTCTACTCCGCACATGGCAACAACTTCGTAAAAACCATGCTCCGCCTGGGACGCGAACGCGACAACATCGATGTCGTCTTCGACCAGGTAGGAACCCCTACTTATGCCTCCGACCTGATGCGCGTCATCGGCGTCATCATCGAGTGCGGCATCCAGCCGGGCACCTACCACTTCAGCGACGAAGGTGTCTGCTCGTGGTACGACTTCGCCATGGCCATCTTCCGGATGGCGGGCATCACCAACTGCCAGGTCAGCCCCATACACTCGTCGGAGTACCGCGCCCACGCCCCGCGACCGTTCTACGCCGTACTGGACAAAACAAAGATAAAAACAGCCTACGGCATACAGATACCGCACTGGGAAAACAGCTTGCGCCGATGCCTGGCCAACATGCAAATATGACAGATCAAACAGAGATACTAAGAAGGCGGACGTTCGCCATCATCGCCCACCCCGACGCGGGCAAGACGTCGCTCACCGAGAAGCTGCTCCTCTTCGGCGGACAGATACAGGTGGCCGGCGCCGTGAAGAGCAACAAGATCAAGAAGACTGCCACGTCGGACTGGATGGACATCGAGAAACAACGCGGCATCTCCGTCACCACGTCGGTGATGGAGTTCGACTATCACGACTATAAAATCAACATCCTCGACACCCCGGGACACCAGGACTTCGCCGAGGACACCTACCGCACGCTCACCGCCGTGGACAGCGTCATCATCGTGGTCGACGGCGCCAAGGGCGTGGAAAGCCAGACGCGCAAGCTGATGGAAGTGTGCCGCATGAGGAAGACCCCCGTCATCATCTTCGTCAACAAGATGGACCGCGAGGGAAAAGACCCGTTCGACCTGCTCGACGAGCTGGAAGAGGAGCTGAGGATACACGTCCGCCCGCTCTCCTGGCCCATAGAGCAAGGGCAGCGCTTCAAGGGCGTCTACAACATCTACGAGCAGAAGCTCGACCTCTTCCAGCCCTCCAAGCAGATGGTCACCGAGAAGGTGGAGGTCGACATCCACACCGCCGAGCTTGACAGCCGCATCACCCATCCGCTGGCCGAGAAGCTGCGCGCCGACCTGGAACTTATACAAGGCGTCTATCCCGCCTTCGACCAGCCGAGCTACCTGGCGGGCGACACCGCCCCGGTATTCTTCGGCTCGGCGCTGAACAACTTCGGCGTGCAAGAACTGCTCAACTGCTTCGTGGAGATCGCCCCCAGCCCCCGGCCCGTACAAGCCGAGGAGAGGGTCGTGGAACCCGGGGAACCCAAGTTCACCGGCTTCATCTTCAAGATCACCGCCAACATCGATCCCAACCACCGCTCCTGCGTGGCCTTCTGCAAGATCTGCTCAGGCAAGTTCGTCCGCAACGCCCCCTACCTGCACGTCCGCCAGGGCAAGACGATACGCTTCTCGTCGCCCACGCAGTTCATGGCGCAACGCAAGACCACCATCGACGAGGCCTACGCCGGCGACATCATCGGCCTGCCCGACAATGGCACGTTCAAGATCGGCGATACCCTCACCGAGGGCGAGGCGCTCCACTTCCGCGGCCTGCCCAGCTTCTCGCCCGAGATGTTCAAGTACATCGAGAACGCCGACCCCATGAAGCAGAAGCAACTCGCCAAGGGCATCGACCAGCTCATGGACGAGGGAGTGGCGCAACTTTTCGTCAACCAGTTCAACGGCCGAAAGATCATCGGCACCGTGGGGCAACTACAGTTCGAGGTCATCCAGTACCGGCTGCAAGGCGAGTACAACGCCTCTTGCCGCTGGGAACCCGTAAGCCTCTACAAGGCATGCTGGGTGGAGAGCGACAGCCCCGAGGAGCTGGAAGCGTTCAAGAAACGCAAATACCAGTACATGGCCAAGGATAGGGAGGGGCGCGACGTCTTCCTGGCCGACTCCAATTATGTGTTGCAGATGGCCCAAATGGACTTCAAACACATTAAATTCCACTTTACGAGTGAGTTCTAAGAAAAAAGTATCAAAAAAATAGGTAAAAAAGAGATTATTTGTTCTTATATTAATGAGGGGAAAATGAAAGAAAAAACGTTTTGGAAAAGGATTCAACAAGGAGATGAAAGGGCGTTCAGGCAATTGTACGATAACTACGCCGAGTGGCTGTATGGCTACGGGATGAAGATTGCCGGGAACGACAACATGGTGACGGAGGCCGTACAGAGCCTGTTCGTCTACATCTTCGAGAAGAGGACGACCTGTAGCGAACCGGTATCCATACCTGCCTACCTATGCGTATCGCTACGCAACATCCTCCTCGACGGACTGAAGAAAAGCAACCGTATGCTCGAATCGTTCGACGAGGCACGTATGCTCGACTATGATTTCAACCTCGAGATAGACGTCGAGGAAGCCATCATTCAGTCCGAGCTGAAGAAAGAACAGTTGGAGATCCTGCAACGGGAGCTGAACCGGCTCACCAAGCAGCAGCGGGAGGTGATTTACCTACGCTACTACAAGAAGCTAAGCCCCGACGAGATAGCCCAAGTGATGGGACTCACCTCGCGCACGGTCTACAACACGACGCACACCGCCATGACGAGGCTGAGGCAAAACCTCGACAAAGCCTCGCTGATGAGTGTGATAGCCAATATAGTCTGGATTATAAATTGAGGAAGGAAGTATTGATATATGGAAGGCAAGAACGATTTTTTAAAAAACCTGTTAGAGGAAAGCAGGCTACCGTTGCTCGGCGAGAAGTTCGTCCGCAAGCAGGAGGTGGCCGCCGTCCTGGAGAAGCTGCGTAGCGAAGAGCGCGCCACCGGAACAGCGCCGCCCCAACATTCCGGAACCTACACCCTCGCGCGCCGATACTGGTGGGCGGCGGCGGTAGCGGCCGTGCTGGTGATAAGCGCGGGTGGCTACTTCTGGTCCGACAAGAGTCTCGTGACCACCGACGCCCCCTTGGCCTACGTGCTCCCCGACGGCAGCCGGGTGGAGCTGAAAGAGAACTCCTCGATGGCCTACAACCGCATCGGATGGCTGATGCGACGCAACCTAAACCTTTCGGGCAAGGCATTCTTCGACGTCACGCCCGGGAACCGGTTCAACGTGCTCACCAACGCCGGCGAGGTCACCGTGCACGGCACCAAATTCCTCGTGGAGCAAGACGGCAAGAACATGTTCGTCGACTGCAAGGAAGGAAGCGTGGAGGTGAAGACGAAAAGCGGGAAGCAGATGCTCCTGGCCGGCGAGAACGTGCGCTGCGCCGAGCATAAGATCGGCGAGGTGAAGAAAGACGTGGAATATCCGCCCACGCTCAACTACGAGGGCGACCCGATAGTGAACGTCATCGCCGACATCGAGCAGATCTTCCACGTCGAAATCATCGGTCTGGAGAATGCCGACACCCTCACCTACGCCGGATCCATACAGACGAACGACCTGGCCTCCACCCTTAGGCAGGTATTCGGCACGCTGGGCATACCCTACGAGGTGAATGGAAGCGTGATTAGGCTAAATACCCAAAAATGAGAATAAAGTGTAGCGCGGGTTCACGGACGGGCCAAACCATGGTCTCCGTCCTGTGAACCCGCGCTTTTTCGCCTTTTTTCTCTCTCGTCGTTACATTTTCACGAACTCCACCCGCCGGTTCTTCGCCCGTCCCTCGTCGGTGCCGTTGTCGGCGATGGGCGAGTTCTGTCCTTTCCCCGCCGATTGCAGGCGGTCGTCGGCGATGCCCAGTTCCACCAGCTTGTCCACCACGGCCTTGGAGCGCGCGTCGCTGAGGGTTTGGTTGCTCGCGGCGTTGCCGGTGCTGTCGGTATGTCCCTCGACGGAGAATTTCAGGGTAGGATTCTCGGTCATCAGCGTGACGATGCGGTTGATCTCGCCCATCGACTCCGGCTTGATGGTGCTCTTGCCTACGTCGAACGTGATGCCGTAGGTGATGAACTTGCCGTCGGTCATCATGCGGTCGTAAAGCGGCACTGCGCCTTTGGCGATGCGGACGTTCTTTGCAAAATATGTTCCGCCATTGGTGGTTGTCGCCCCTCCATACATCGAGAACCATCTACCTTGCGCGATATTGGGCATATTCGCTACGCGTTGCGCGTCGATATAGACTTTCAAGGCACGCTTGTTGAACGAAATGGAGATGCGGTGCCAGCCCGCAGTAAGTGGTATGGTTTCGTCGGTACCGCGTATCTCGCCGCCCGTTGAACGGAAGATTCCCCAAAAGCGTCCGGTGTTCTCGTAGACATCCAATGCGATACGATTCGACAATATTTCTTCTCCTCTTTCATCCCTTACGTAGAAGTAGAATTGTCCGTTCTGGGCTTCACTGGAGGTGGGCTTATAGAAATCGGCCTCTATGGTGTATACCTCCGGCAGGTAGCTCTTCGCCTCTTTCATCAGCGGGGTGATTTCGGCCTCTTCGACAAACGCGATGACGTTCTCGCCGTCGAGCTTTGCCACTTCGACATTGCCTCTGAGAATATCCCACATCGAGGGAAACTCGCCCAGCTGCTCGCCTACCAGGTTGTCCTCGAACATAATCTCGTCGCCCGGCACGAAGTCGAACTTGGCATACGCCATCTCGGCCGACTTCGTTCCCTTCTTCGCGGCGCCTTGCACGCTGGTCTCGTCCGACGACTCTCCATCGTCTTCCGCCTCGTTTCCTTTCCCTTTGAAGTTCTCCGGGTCGGTCACCTTGTCGACGGCCTTGCTCACCGCCTCCTCGGTCTTCTCTTCGGCTTTGCGTTCCATGGTACGCTTGGCGGCGTTCTCCACCGTCTTGCCCAATTTCTTCAAGAATCCCTGCGCTCCGGCATCGACTGTCGATAGCATCGCGAGCGCCATTACCGCGATTAAAAATCTGGATGTTTTCATATCTATATTACGTTTTAAGATGTTATTTACTTTTCCCCGGTCATCGAGAGGGCGATCCGGCGTCACAAGTTCGCGACGCTGGACCGCTCCATTCTCGGTTCGCTCTCCGTGATCTTCAAATACTGGGCGGCCAAGGTGATGGCGTAGTTCGACATGCCTTGCAGCTTCGCCATCGTGGCGTTTCCGGTGTTCATTGCCCGTGCCTGCTCCCGCTGCGCGTCGTCGGCGGCCTGCGCGTAGGGCATCAGGAACTTCAGGTGTCCCTGCGCGGCGAGGACGTACTCGTGCCAGATGCGGTAAGCCCCGACGTTGTAAGTATCGTACGCCTCGCGGACACGATTGACCCGCGAGTTGTATTGTTCCTTCGTGATCGTCCCGCGCATGATTTCCTCCGGACCGCCCAGTTCGCCCAGATGCTCCAGGGCCGCGTCGATCGCGGGCTTGCTGCTCTTCCACAGGTCGTCGACACGCCGTTTGGCGTTGTTCTCGGCCTCGGCGATCTTGCCGCTCGCCACCTGCGTCTGGTCCATATAAGCCTGCTGCGTCTCCTGCGCCTTCCGCATGGCGTTGCCCTTCTTCTCGGCCTCGCGTTCGCTGCGGCGCGCCGCGGCTTCCTCCTCGGGCGACAGCACTATGGCACCGGCTTCGGCCATGCGTCGGCGGAACTCCTCCTCGGTGATGCCCAGCTCGGCCATGCGCTTTTCCGCGTACGCCTCGCCCTGCCGCTCGCTCATATTCTGCATCTTCTGCATGTCGGCGTCGGTGAAGCCCATCGCTTTCATCGCTTGCGTCTGGGGCGAGGCGGCCATCTTCTGGGCGACGAACGCCTCCAGCTCCTTCTCGCTCATGGTTCCCATACGTTGCAGGTCGGCCTGCGTGAAGCCCATCGAGGCGGCTTCCTGCATTCCTCGTTGCGCGTCCTTCCGCGACTGCTTGCGCTGGCGTTCCAGGTCTTTTTCCTGCTTCTCCTTCGCGGCGGCCATCTCGTCGGCGCTGATGGTCGGAATGGCCTCAGCCTGGATCTTGCCCAAGGCTTGGTTCAACTCGGCGATTTTCGTCCTGAACGCCTCCGTGTGCCCGCCATTGGCCGCCCATTGCTCGGGCGCGGGAAGCGATGGTGCGTTGGCCACCACCGCCTGCGGCGTGACCTGTGCCCGCGCGGTCGCCATCGACGCGAGCAGCGCCGCGCCGATAGCTATCCTACGCATGTTGAGAATAAATTGCTTCATATCTCTTGCTTTTTAAATAGATTGATACTAAACTAAAGTTTCCGGACCTTGTCCACAGATTGAACATGACTACAACTCCGCGAGGGCTAACTCCAAGTCCTCCGCAAGGGCTAACTCCAAGTCCTCCCCTCCGTTGGAAGGGAGGACTTGGAGTTAGTCCTCGCGGGTCTGCGACCATGTCCAATCACAACTTCTTCGCAGGCACCGAGGCCGATACTTGGGAGGTAGGAAACTTTATACATTGATTTCCGGTTCGCTTGCGGTGATGTTCAGGTATTGCGTCGCCACGATGGCGGCGGAGTTGGTTCCCGCGCCCGGTGTTCCGGCCAGCGCGTCGTCGGCGGCTTGGGCGTAGGGTAGCAGAAACTTCAGATGCCCCTGCGCGGTGACGATAAATTCGTGCCAAACCTGATAAGCCGCCGCGCGGTAGTCGTTCCTGATGGACTGGACGCGTCGTTCCTGCGACGCGAGTTGCTCCGCCGTGGCCAATCCCTGCATCACGGCCTCCGGCCCTATCAGCTCCCCAAATTCGGGCTTCGGAATGGCGGCGACGCGAGCGGTGGCATTCCGCCGGGCTTCATCGATCTTGTTGTTCGTTACCTCCGCCTGCCGCATATAGGCCGCCTGCGCTTCGTCCGCCTTGCGTGTCGCCTCTCCCTCGGCCTCGGCGGCTCGGTCGCGGCGTTCGTCGGCGGCGGAATAGGGTGTCAGCTTATCCATGCTGATGCCTTTTTCCCGCATCCGCCGCATCATGAACGCTTCGGCCTCTTGCCGGCTCATTTTCGATACCTTATCCATGTCGGCCTGCGAAAGGTTGAGCATCGCTATCAAGTCCGTGCCGTCACGCAAGGTTTGCTCCTGCCTTGCCGCGTCGGCTTCCGCTTGCCGTCGCTGGCGTTTCTGGCTGGCCTGCGCCCGTTTCAGGTCCGTCCGCGTTACGTTGGGAAGCGTCGCCACCTTCTTGCTCTTCAGTTCGGCTATCTTCGCCTTGAACACCTCGGTGTGTCCGTCGTTTGCCGCCCACTCTTTCGGTGTGGGAAGCGATGGCGCGTTGGCGACGATGGCCTGCGGGGTCATCTCGGCCGACGAGGGCGTAGATTGCTCCCTTTGGGGCGCTACGACATCGTCTATTTTGCCGAAAAAGCCCTGCGCCCGCGCCAGTTGCGCCGCGCCGACGAGTGTCGTCAGCGCGAGCGCCATGGTTAGTACCCTTACCTTATTCATAGTATCGCGTCAATGATGAACGATGAATGGTGAGTGCCGCGACAAACTTACCTTCGCGGCTTGGGAGCTGGGTTTGCCTCCTGTTGCGGGCGATTCAGGCCGGGCTTCAGCTTCGGCTTTTTTATCTTTTGCGTCTCGGGGCGTTGAAGACCGCCATTGTCGCCTGTCGTCCCATTTTTCGTAAAGGTCGCGTCGCCTCCGACAATCGGGTGGGTCAGCGTAATCTTTGTTTTCGTAGCGTTTAGCGTGGCCTTGATGGTTTGCGGACAGTTGGCTATGCCACCGTTGTTCGTAACCTTCAATGTCAGCGTGTTGCCCGATAGCGTGTACTTGCCGCTAACCGTCCCCGTGTTACTTATACCCTCGTCATTGTACACGGAGAGATTAAAACTATTGGCGGGAGCCGTGTAGAAACGGATTTGCTCGTTGAGAAGTCCCACCTTCCGACCAATCCAAGGCTCTTCCGTCAGAAAAGCATCTTGGGACTGTGCCCGTGCCACGCTGAATACTGTCATCAGCGCGAACGTTACTGTTAGAAATCTTACATTTTTCATGTTACTCTGTTTTTTAGATGATTATTATTACTGTGGTTCCGTAATTGTTATATCCGACTGCTTCATACTTCTTGTTCTTGAAGTTGAGTTGATAATAACTTCCGCAAAGTTCGGCAACGCGCGTAAGCCGTACTACCCCAAATTTGGGGTTTTTGCGAGTAAGGCGCAAAGATTCACCACAGAGGACACAGAGTTTCACGGAGTTTTGAGGTTAGGGTTCACCACAGATTACATAGATTGACACTCTATGAGGATGCATTCATGCGCAGACTGTCTCTCCCAACTCCAATTCATTCGATTTACACGTGCAAATTGAATAAACTTTCGCAAGTATTCGAATCAGAGCCTGCAAGACGGCAAGCCGTTGGCAAATGTGGCCTGCTAATCATCGGCTTGTCAACTCTGAACTTGAATACTTGCGGAAGTTCAGCACTTTTTCGACTTTCCCAAAAGATTTCCACGAATAGTTTTGGCGCTCCAATCTTTTTCGCGTAACTTGCGCCCAGTCTTTAGTTAATCTTGTTTGATGACTTAGGCTTTTTCCATGAAACATCTTTTGAAGCAATGATAATCTCGCATATTAAAAAGAAAGAAAACGTAATTCCTGTCGATTGGGCTATTCAAACCGACGAAGAGCATAACAACGGTGTGGCCAAATTGTCTTCCGGCTTCGCTGCCGAATTTGGTTTCGGGGAGTGGGGAAAAGTGCTCGGCCTACTCCACGACAAGGGTAAGGAACAAGATACGTTTCAAAAGTATATCCTGCAACGAAGCGGTTGCCGTCCCGAACTAAAGGTAGAAGGCGACCATACCCACGCTTACGTAGGAGCGGTGATGGCATACAAGCTTTACAAGCAATGTTATCCGCTGCTAAGTTATCCCATCATGGGGCACCATGCCGGGTTGGACGACTGTGGGGAGTTTGAATACAAGATGCAGAAGGAGATTCCCTCCGATGTGACAAAGGAGGCCTTGGATATTGTGCCTACCCTACCTAAGGGGATACAATTACAGCGAGAAGACTGCCACCATCTCATCCGTATGCTCTATTCTTGTTTGGTCGATGCCGACTGGCTGGATACCGAGAGGTTTATGAAACCGGCGCAGGCCGCAGCTCGCCAAGGAAAACTCTCGCTTGAGCAGCTGCGTCCCAAGCTTGAAGCTCATCTTGAAAGCCTAAAAGTCGGTGCCACCGACACACCCGTCAACCGAATACGAGCGGCTGTGCAAGACGAGTGCCGGAAAGCGGCCATCTTGCCGTCGGGTTTCTTTAGTCTCACAGTGCCTACGGGCGGTGGCAAGACGCTCTCCTCCCTACTGTGGGCGATGCTCCATGCCAAAGAGCATGGCAAGAAGCGCATTATCATCGCCATCCCATTTACCAGCATCATCGTGCAAACTGCAGAGATACTCCGTGAAATATTTAGGCGAGAGAATGTGCTGGAGCACCACTCCAACGTGGAATACACTGAAAAGAAAAAGGATGAGATGGATACCGGGGACACCGAATGGCAGATGCGGCTCGCCACAGAAAACTGGGACGCACCGATTATCGTGACCACTAATGTTCAACTGTTCGAGTCCATGTTTTCCAATCGTCCGTCGAAGTGCAGAAAGCTGCACAACATCTGCAATAGCGTGTTGATACTGGACGAGGTGCAGTCGTTGCCGCTCGAGCAGATACAACCTATCGTAGATAGCCTGAAAACGTATCAACGACTGTTTGGCGTTTCTGTTTTGTTCACTACGGCGAGCCAGCCGGTGTTGCGGGGAGAATATTATGGAACGAATCCAGATGCTAAGTTTAAAGGCATATCAATGATAAGAGAAATTGTTTCAGAATCATTTCAGTTACATGATAAGCTACGCAGAGTCCATCTATCTTTTGACATAGAAAAAAGCAGTAGCGGAGCTATCGCAGAACGTCTTTTAATGTATCCAAGAGTACTCTGTATAGTAAATACTCGCAAAGAAGCGCAAGAAATATATTCATTATTACCTCAAGATGATTCAACTTATCATCTTTCCCGTATGATGTGCCCTAAGCATGTTGGAGATACTATTAAGGCTATCAATGAAAAATTGAAATCTGATACACCTGTCATACGCGTCGTCGCCACACAACTGATAGAAGCGGGTGTAGACATGGATTTCCCTGTCGTTTTCCGTCAAGAGGCTGGGTTAGATTCCATCTTGCAAGCAGCTGGCCGTTGCAACAGGGAAGGCAAACTGCCTGTTGCAGATACTTTTGTCTTTCGTTTAACTGAGGATTTACCTATAGGCTATCTCTCGAATTCAGCAAATGCCAGAAAGGATCTTCCTGAAGAATCAGACTGGTTCCATCCCGAAACAATGAAAAAATATTTTATTCAATTGTATAGTAAGACTAATACATTTGACAAAGCAGAAATAACAAAGAAGCTATATGATGAAGATAATGAATACCACTTTAAATTCAGGAATGCAGCAGAAAGTTTTCACTTGATAGAGGATAGTAGCATGAGTATTATCGTTGCTTTCGAGAACAGTGAATCTCTAATAGAGGAACTTGAAAGGGAAGGAATCTCATACGACTTAATGAAAAGATTAGCTCAATACTCTGTGAATGTAAACAAAAGGCAATTTGAAGAGTTGTGGAAAGCAAAATTAATAAATGAAATATCTATTAAAGGTAAGCATTCTGGTATCTATGCCATTTCTGATAAGGAGCAATATGACAAAAAAACTGGATTGAGAAGAGAAAACCATTGGTTAAATGAAACATTAGCAATATAATCGCATGAAAGAGCTAATAAAAGAATATTGTTTAGAAGTATCGGGAGATTACGCCTGTTTTACTCGCCCCGAATTGAAAGTAGAAAGAGTGAGCTATGATGTTATTACTCCATCAGCAGCCCGTGCCATATTTGAGGCCATACTATGGAAACCTGCCATTCGGTGGGAGGTGACCAAGATCGAAGTGCTGAAACCCATACAATGGGCGTCGGTGCGACGGAATGAAGTGGGGGCGATAGGAAGCATTGGCAAAGAATGTATTTATATAGATGATGAGAAAAACCGTCAGCAAAGAAATACTCTTTTGTTGAAAGATGTCTTCTATCGCATCTATGCAAAATTGGTTTATATTCCTATTTCTGAACGTCCCCCAAAATGCAAAGAAGAAGCTGAACGGCGCAATGACCCGAACGAGAATCCGAAGAAGTATCAAAGTTGTTTCGAGCGTCGTGCTGCCAAAGGGCAATGCTTCAACCAGCCCTACTTGGGAACACGGGAGTTCGCCGCCTCTCTTCGTTGGATAGAGAATCCTGAAAAAGAAGTAGATAAACCGATTAAGGAGACGCGAGACTTAGGCATCATGCAGTACGATATAGATTTCGATGCCGAAGGGAAACCATCTATGTTTTTCCGTGCCAAGATGGAGAATGGCGTAATCAAAGTTCCAAATAAGAAGGAGACGTTAAGATGATACTACAAGCTTTATGTGATTATTACCATAGAAGTGAGGGATTACCTCCTTTGGGATTTGCCAGCGAAGATATTGATTATATTGTTGTCATTTCAAAAAATGGGGAGTTCTTATACGTTGAGCCAAGAGATGACCCTCAATACAGGGTTATAAGAGGTGCTGATAAGACTTCTAATGTCGTCGCAAATGTGTTATGGGACAAGGCCTCATATATATTGAATATTAATAAGAAAAGCAAAACTATTCAAGAGGAATTATCAGAAGAATGCAAGTCGATGGTTGAAATTGTAAAAGAGCTCGCCCATAATTACCCCTCAAACATGGAATTTCAAGCAGTATTGCAATTTTATCAAAAGGAAGAATACAAGAAAGCTCCTCAAAAAGAATATTGGGACAAACTTTGTAAAGGAGACAGCCTCGTATCTTTTATGGTTAAAGGGGAATGCCGTATTGTTGCACAACAATGCAATGACTTGGAAGATTATGTCCATAAACGGATGCTGGGAAATACGACCAATAAAATTTGCCTCCTAACAGGAGAGCAAGGTCCCGTTGCTAATATAACGGCCATGACACCTATTCCAGGCTCGGGCAGTGGGAAAATCGTATCATTTCAGAAAGGTCAAGGTTATGACTCTTATGGACATGTACAAGGAGAGAATGCGCCAATATCTGTTGAAGCGGAATTTGCTTATACTACGGCACTAAAACACCTGCTTCGTGCAGGCTCACCGAATAAAATGAGAATAGGTAATCGTACTTTCTTATTTTGGTCTTCATTGCGAACCGAAGCTGCGCAAAAAAAAGAGCATGGCATCTATGCATTATTGGGAATGCCTAATAAATATAAGGATAATCCCAATCATGGTGTTGAGCAGTTTGGTGAGATAGTCAAATCCCTTTTTTCAGGAAATGAAGCTCACTTTTCCAAAGAGGACAAGTTCTATTTCTTAAGTTTAGAACCTGCAACGAAAGGGCGTATTGCTGTTGTGTATTGGAGGGAAAGTACTATAGAAGAGTTGATTCAAAACATAAAAGAGCATTTTAGCCAAATGCATATCATAGACAATAGACCTTATTTCAAACCATATAATGGCATTTATGACATGCTTTGTGCTGTAATAAAAGTAGAAAGCAAAGATGGAAATGCAAGTAAAAATGAGAAGATAGGTAAGCAATATCCTCGATTATCGGAAGATTTGCTGCGGAGCATTATTGAAAACAAGCCGTATCCGTATTTACTGTTTACCGCTTGTTTACATCGTATCCAAGCGGAACAAGATATACCATCACGTGAAAAAGATAAAAAAGCGTATTGGGCTTTTTCCGATAAAGAAATCACCCGTGCCGCCATTATCAAAGCATATCTTAATCGATTAAATAGTAATAATAAAAAAATAGAAATTATGATTGACAAAGAGAATTCTAATATTGGCTACCTGTGTGGCCGATTGTTTGCTGTATTAGAAAAGATACAGGAGCTAAGCAATAGTGAAGATGGCTATAAAACGACCATCCGAAAACGTTATATGAATGGAGCATCAGCCACACCATCGGTTGTCTTTCCCACTTTACTTAATTTGTCGAATCATCACATAGAGAAAATGAATGGACCCATAATGTACGAAAAGCTAAAGGGAGAAATATTCGACAAGATAAAGACATTCCCTGATAGTTTAGACTTAAAAAAACAAGGCAATTTCTTCATTGGGTATTACCATCAGCGGCAAGCCTTTTATACCAAGAATGGAGAGCAGCAAGAGCGCATCGAATCCAATAATAATCAAGAATAAAAAATACCATTATGACAGAATTGAAGAACAGAATCGACTTCGTATATCTCTTTGATGTACAGGATGGGAATCCTAACGGAGACCCCGATGCAGGAAATATGCCACGCATTGATGCAGAAACAGGCATGGGATTAGTAACGGATGTTTGCTTGAAACGCAAGGTGCGCAATTACATACAAGTTGCCAAAGGTTGTAGTGATGGATATGACATCTTTATCAAAGAGAAAGCTGTGTTGGATACTATCGTAAACAGTATTTATGACTATCAAGCTGTTAAGAATGAAAAAGACGCAGAAAAAAAGAAGAAAATAGCCAAAGCATTGATGTGCAAGTATTATTATGACATTCGCACTTTTGGTGCCGTAATTGCGACAACAGGAAAGCCAGATCAGGTTCGTGGACCCATACAATTGACATTTGCCCGATCAGTTAATGTGATTACTAGTTCAGAGCATACTATTACGCGGATGGCAGTAACTAAAGAAGCCGATAAAGACGATGAACGTACCATGGGCCGCAAATCCACCGTCCCCTACGGTCTCTATCTTTGCCACGGTTTCATCTCCGCTAATCTGGCCAAACAGACCGGTTTTTCTGAGGAAGATCTCGAGCTTTTTTGGGAAGCCCTGAAAAATATGTTCGATAATGACCGTTCGGCCGCCCGCGGATTGATGAGCGCACAAAAGTTGATCATCTTCCAGCACGGTTCACCATTGGGCAATGCACCTGCTAATAAACTGTTTGATTTAGTAAGGGTAGAGAAGAACAACAAAAACGAAGTAGCTCGTTCATTTACTGATTATCAGGTTATCGTGGATAAAGAAAAAGCTGAAAAAGAGTATAATGTAACAATTAAGGAATTGCTGTAACGATGATATACGCGGAAGAAGATATGCTCATGCTGTCGGGGATACAACATTATATGTTTTGTCCCCGGCAATGGGCGTTGATTCATATCGAGCAACAATGGAATGACAATCGCCTGACGGCCGAGGGGCATTTGCTTCACGAACGTGTGGACGATCCCTTCTATCGCCAGAAGAATGGCGACAGGCTTACGCTTCGCTCGGTTTCCATCGCCTCCAAAGCGTTAGGGTTATACGGCATCACGGACGCCATCGAGCTTATTCCTTCCGATACGGAAGCGAACAGCATAACGCATCCGCTATATGCCGGGCATTGGCAGCCCTACCCCGTGGAATACAAACGTGGAAAAAGCAAGCCCGACGAACGGGACGAGGTACAGCTGGCCGCTCAAGTGCTATGCCTGGAAGAGATGTATCGTATCCATATCGAGGAGGCGGCTCTATACTATGGGGAGACCCGGCACCGCGAACGTGTGGCGATCACCGACGAGCTTCGCGAACTTACGCGAGCTTGCGCCGAAGGGATGCACGAAATCTACAAAAGTGGCATAACGCCAAAAGCCATCCGGAAGAGCCATTGCAAAAGTTGCTCTTTGGTCGACATCTGCTTGCCGAAGTTGGGACAAAGGATGCCCGCGTCCAACTATCTTAGAAACCATCTGTATGAGGAAGCTACTTAATACGCTGTACGTCACCACCCCTGAAGCTTATTTGAGCAAGGATGGGCTGAACGTGGTCGTCTCCGTCGACCAGAAAGAGACCTTTCGCATACCGATCATTAATATAGAAGGTATCGTGACGTTTGGCTACATGGGAGCAAGCCCCGGACTGATGAAGCTCTGTACGGACAATGGCGTATCGTTGACGTTCCTCTCTCCCCACGGGCGGTTTGTCAGCCGCGTGCAAGGCGCCACGAAAGGAAACGTGCTGCTGCGCACCACACAGTACAGGCTTGCCGAAGACAAGACGTACGCCTTACGCCTCAGCCGCCTGTTCGTCGGCGGAAAAATCCAGAACTACCGAAGCATCCTGCGTCGTTTCATTCGCGATTACGGAGAGAACGCCGAGGTGGAGAGTGTGGCCAACATGCTGGAATGGCGCAAGAGAGCCGTTTTAAGAGCTGACGACTTCGACAAGCTTCGAGGAATAGAAGGCGACGCGGCAAACGCTTACTTTAGCGTGTTTCCTCATCTCATCCTGCATCAGAAAAGCGATTTCACGTTCACAGGCCGCAATCGCCGTCCCCCCAAAGACGCGATCAACGCCATGCTCTCCTTCGCCTACACGCTGATGGCCAACGATGTGGCCGCCGCGATGGAAACCGTAGGACTGGATCCTTATGTCGGCTTCTTGCATACGCTTCGACCAGGCAGGACTTCCTTGGCATTGGACGTGATGGAAGAGCTTCGCGCTTATTTGGGCGATCGCTTCGTGCTATCTCTTATCAACAGGAAGCAAATCAACATCAAAGACTTCCTCTCGCAAGGAGAGGAGGGCATCGCGATGACAGATAATGGGCGCAAGGCTTTCTTGACGGCATGGCAAGCACGCAAAAGGGAGATGATTGTGCATCCTTACTTGGAGGAGAAAATCCCCATCGGATTGCTGCCTTATGTGCAAGCCACGCTCTTGGCCCGCTATCTGCGAGGGGACATTGATGATTATCCAGTATTTCTAATTCGGTAAAGCCATGATGGTATTAGTGACATACGATGTGGATACGATTTCGGAAACAGGGAGCAAACGCCTGCGCCGAGTAGCCAAAGAATGCCAGAACTATGGGCAACGAGTACAAAATTCCGTCTTCGAGTGTTCGCTCACCGAAGCGCAGTTCGTCATTCTGAGAGCGAAGATTGAAGCGATAATTGATATGGAATTAGACAGCATACGCTTCTATTTCCTCGGGAACCACTGGGAAAGAAGAATTGAGTACATCGGCAAAAAAACATCATATAATGTCGCATCCGAACTTATCATCTAACCCGTGCGGACCCCAAGCGTTGCACAATCCATCCTGCTTTCGCAATGACTGAAAATCAGCATCTTCAGCCACAAAAGAGAGCAAAGATGAAGAACCGTAACAGAAAAACCACCACTTTCGCACAATCACCCCCGCTATATGGTGATAATTAGGCGAATAAGGTGTATAGAGTCGCCCTCCTCGCGGAGGGCGTGGATAGAAACGAAATTATCTTATAAATCGTGTCTTTGATGTTAAGTCGCCCTCCTCGCGGAGGGCGTGGATAGAAACTATTATTGTCGTCACCGTGCCGCTTGGGAAGATGTCGCCCTCCTCGCGGAGGGCGTGGATAGAAACTATTGGATCTCCTGTCTTAAGGAAATATGTTGAGTCGCCCTCCTCGCGGAGGGCGTGGATAGAAACTCAGACAGTTGATACGGAATCGTCTCCTCTTGGCGTCGCCCAACTCGCCGAGGGCGGTGATAGAAACCCATAAGGCGGTACAGATTATAATCTGACGG
>JAISIZ010000127.1 GCA_031261785.1 Mediterranea sp. (in: CFB group bacteria) | reverse complement strand
AGCGGCATCGAGGGCGAGCGCAACATACAGGGTTTCTTCACCGCCTACCTCAGCGTGGCGGCCTACTACCTGCTCGCCCCGGAGCTGGAGCTGGACCACGGCTTCTGCGACATGTTCCTCATGCCCGACCGCGGACGCTATCCCGAGGTGGCGCACAGCTACATCCTCGAGCTGAAGTACCTGCCGCGTGAACGGACTGACGAGCAAGCCACCCGGCAATGGGACGAGGCCGTGGCGCAAATACACCGCTACACCGAGGCGCCCCGCGTGCGCCAGCTCTGCCAAGGCACGACACTGCACCGCATAGTGATGCGGTTCCGCGGATGGGAGCTGGAGCGGATGGAGGAAATAACGCGCTAAACGCCCTCAATGGTATAAAATGATCTAATCTCCTGACTTCATCATTTTTCTCCGCCATCACGTAGCGTACATGGAGAATCAACTACTTATGGCCTAAAATAGGGTGGCGCAAGCTGAGAAAGTCGCGACTTTTGTGTCCTGTATGTATGCGGGAAGAAGGAGAGTTCCGGCCCTATCATTGCCGTCGTCGTGGGCTAATCTTCGCTGATCCGCGAAGTTCTCACGCGCCGCATGGAGGTTTCGCGAGGCCGACAAATTTCAACCACGGATTCGTGAGGAGCAAGAAGTCCGGGCTTTTGTAATCACATTTCGGAAATGGAGAAAAAAGCCCGAGCTTTTGTAATCACATTTCGGGAATGGAGAAAAAAAGCCCGAGCTTTTGTAATCACATTTCGGGAATGGAGAAAAAAGCCCGGGCTTTTGTAATCACATTTCGGAGATGAAGAAAAAAGCCCGGGCTTCTCGTTTCATGCGGATTTGCATAAAGCTTTCGCGTCTCCGCGATAGGACCTTGCCTAGCACCTCTTCGAGGGGTGAGAAAAAATGGGTGGCGCATTGACGAAGTCAGGAAATGATATAATCTGAGCGAATCTGTGTAATTTGTGGTGAAAACGGGCCAAGCCGTGATGCCTCCAGTGGCAACTCGTGCCTTTCCTTCTTTTCAAAAATAGTGTTCCCAACTTTTAAATTCTTCCCCTTCTTTTCTTAATAGACGGCGAGCAATCCTTAAAGCATGTTATAAAACAGGTTTTTCCACCCCGATAATTTGCTGATTCGCCCAAAGTACGTACCTTTGCACTGTGTTTTTCATGGTATTAGATTTAAGGTTAACAAAGGTTGGAGTACAGCGGTACTCCTTTTTTTATATATACCACTCCCCTCACACATCTTGAGTTCCCTATCTTTTTTCGGCCAGGTAGACGCCCAGCAGGATGCAGGCGGCTCCGGCAATGGCCACGGGAGCCATACGCTCGCCGAGAATGAGCGTGGAGGCCACCATGGCCACCAGCGGGTTGAGGTAGATGTAGTTGGTGGCCCGCACGGTACCCAGCCGCTTGAGCACCACGTTCCACACGGCATAGCACACCAAGGAAGCGAGCACGGCCAGGAAGACGAGGTTGAGCAGCACTTCGGTGCCGAGCAGCGTCGGCCAGTGGGGGCGCAACGGCTCGGCGACAAACGCGGGCAAGATGGTGAGCAGGCCGTAGAAGAACACCTTGCGGGTGATGAACGCCGTGGAGTAGCGTCCGGCCATCTTCTTGATGATGAGGCTGTAGAACGCCCACGACAGGGCGGCGGCCAGCGAGAGCAAGTCGCCCGTGGGTGAGAGGCGCAACGCCCCTCCACCGCCGAACACGATGAGCGCCACGCCCACCAGCGCCAGCAGCGAGCCGTACACCAAGCCGCGGGTGGCGCGCTCTCCTTTATATAATAGGAGGGAGAGGATGGTGGTGATGAGCGGCGCGGTGCAGACGAGGAACGCCACATTGGACACGTGGGTGATGCCCAACGCCGTATTTTCGGTATAGAAATAGAGCGAGCCGCCACATACGCCAGCCAGCGCCAGCCAAAGCTCGTCGCGCCAATTGTCGCTCAGAAGCCGCTTGGGCACGAGCGCCCAGATGCCGGCGTAGGCGATGAGGAAGCGGTAGAAGAAAATCTCCTGCGGGCTGAGGCCATGCCGGAGCAACACCTTGGTAGAGATGAACGTCAGTCCCCAAATGACGACCGTGAGGATGGCGACGAGGTGATATGTGGCGTTCGGGCGTCTCATGGGTTCTTCTTGTTCGCCGCACGCTGCCGGGCGATGAAACGGGGCAGGTAGGCGACGCAGCCTACCAGGGCCGAATAGAGCAGCTCCAAGTCGGTGAACGGGCGGTGGATGAAGTGGCACGCGATAAAGTAAATGCCCATCGTGGCGAGGATGTAGAGCATCAGCGTGAAGGCGGCGCGCACCCTGCGATCGCGCGCTATCTTGAAAAAGAAATCGAGATTCATTGCTTGGCGTATATGTTAAACAGGCCCCAAAGGTAAGCAGAATATCCGAATAATGCCTACCTTTGTCCCCGATTTGAAACGGTGGACAGATTTGAGCAGCTTGCAACCACGGAAAAAAATGCTAAAACACAACTCGTCAGCGCCTCGCCCGAGGCCGACCGGTAGCATACGTTTCCCTACCCCCGGCCAATGGCCTCATCTCCCCTCCCCCGTTTCCGAGGAATATTATTCATAAAATCCTAAATGCAACAAAGATGGGATACTTATTCACATCCGAATCGGTGTCGGAAGGACACCCCGACAAGGTAGCCGATCAAATATCGGATGCCGTGCTTGACAAACTGCTGGCTTATGACCCCAGTTCGAAAGTAGCTTGCGAAACGCTGGTCACTACCGGACAGGTAGTGTTGGCTGGTGAAGTGAAAACCAAGGCGTACGTTGACCTGCAACTCATCGCCCGCGAAGTGATCAAGAAGATCGGCTATACCAAAGGCGAGTATATGTTCGAGAGCAATTCGTGCGGCGTGCTCTCGGCCATCCATGAGCAAAGCCCCGACATCAACAGGGGCGTGGAGCGCCAGGACCCCATGGAGCAAGGCGCCGGCGACCAAGGCATGATGTTTGGCTACGCCACCAACGAGACGGAGAACTACCTCCCCCTATCGCTCGACCTCGCCCACCGCATCCTGCGCGTGCTGGCCGACATACGGCGCGAGGGGCAGGTGATGACCTACCTGCGTCCCGACGCCAAGAGCCAAGTCACCATCGAGTACGACGACAGCGGGACGCCTACGCGCATCGACACCATCGTAGTCTCCACGCAGCACGACGAGTTCGTCGCCCCCGCCGACCACTCCGTGGAGGCGCAGCTGAAGGCCGACGAGGAGATGCTCGCCATCATCCGCCGCGACGTCGTCGAGACGCTGATGCCCCGCGTTATCGCCTCCATACACCACGAGGGAGTGAAGGCGCTGTTCGACGACCGCGTCGTCTACCACGTCAACCCCACGGGAAAGTTCGTCATCGGCGGACCTCATGGCGACACGGGGCTGACGGGGCGCAAAATCATTGTCGACACCTATGGAGGAAAGGGCGCCCATGGCGGCGGAGCCTTCTCGGGCAAAGACCCCAGCAAGGTGGACCGCAGCGCGGCCTACGCCGCGCGCCACATCGCCAAGAACATGGTCGCCGCGGGAGTGGCCGACGAGATGCTGGTCCAAGTGTCCTACGCCATCGGCGTGGCACGCCCCATCAACATCTACGTCAATACCTACGGACGCTCGCGCGTGCGAATGACCGACGGTGAGATAGCCCGCGTCATCAACGACCTGTTCGACCTTCGCCCCAAGGCCATCGAAGAGCGGCTGAAGCTGCGCTACCCCATCTATTTAGAGACGGCCGCCTACGGACACGTGGGGCGACAGCCGCAGGTGGTGACCAAGACATTCGCCTCGCGCTACGAGGGTGTCAAGACAATGACCGTCGAACTCTTCACCTGGGAGAAGCTTGACTACGTGGACCAGATAAAGGCCGCCTTCGGCCTGTAACCCCCTTATTCGTCACGGTTATGAACGAGATACGTCGCGTATGCGTATATTGCGCCTCGAGCACGAAGATCGACCCTGCCTATTTCCAGGTGGCCGACCGTCTGGGGAGGCTGCTCGCCCAACGCCAGGTCCGCCTGGTGAACGGGGCGGGCAATATGGGCCTGATGGCCGCCATGGCCAACGCCGTGCTGGCCGAGGGAGGAGAGGTGACCGGCGTCATCCCCCGCTTCATGGTGGAGCAGGGATGGCAGCACACGGGTCTGACCGAGCTGGTGGAAGTAGGCTCCATGCACGAGCGGAAACAGGCGATGGCCAGCATGAGCGACGCCGTCATCGCCCTGCCCGGCGGATGTGGAACCTTCGAGGAATTGCTTGAGATCATCACGTGGAAGCAGCTGGGGCTGTACCTCAACCCCATCGTCATCCTCAACGTGAAGGGATATTTCGACCCACTGCTGGAGATGTTCGCCAAGGCCGCCAAGGAAAACTTCATGAGTTCCCGGCACACCGGGATATGGAAGGTGGCGCGGACGGCTGAAGAGGCCGTCGACCTCATCTATAGCATTCCCGCGTGGGATCCGTCGGTACGCAAATTCGCCGCGATATGACCATCGCCGACACCGTGGGCATACCCCTTTCCTACTCGCCGCGCGACGACAACGCCATCGCGTTGGTGCTGCTGGCTTGCCTGGTGCTCTCGGCCATCGCGTTGGCCAGGAGCAAGGGGCTATTGTCGCGGCAGGCGAAAGACCTCGTCAGGCACCGCGAGCGCACGAGCATCTTCGACAATTCCACGGCCGACGACGTACGCTACCTGATGATGCTGGTGCTGCAAACCTGCGTGCTCTCGGGTGTCATTCTCTTCATCTATTTCTGGGGCGAGCCGGCCGTCACGCCGCGTCGCACGCTTCCCCCTATCCTGCTGCTGGGCATCTACGCCGCATGCGTGCTGGCCTACTTCATGCTGAAGTGGGTGGTCTACCTGTTTCTTGGGTGGATTTTTTTTGACGATGGAAGGATGCGGAGCTGGCTCGAATCTTATTTCACGCTCATTTATTACTCGGGATTCCTCCTTTTTCCCTTCCTCCTCTTTCAGGTTTATCTCGGCTTTACGCCCGGCAATATGCTTATAATAAGTGGAGTAATTCTAATTTTAGCTAAAATACTGATGCTCTACAAGTGGTTCAGGCTTTTTTTTGTCGGTTTCAACTCTCTATTCCTTTTAATTTTGTACTTTTGTGCCCTTGAAATCCTTCCTTGTTTGTTGTTATACAAGGGTATGGTGCAAATGAACAGTGTATTGCTATTTAAAATTTAGGACGTTGAAAATTAGAAAAGTACTCGTGTCGCAGCCCAAGCCTGCATCAGAGAAATCTCCCTATTACGACATCGCTGATAAGTATGGAGTAAAGATAGATTTCCGACCCTTTATTAAGATTGAATGTCTGCCGGTCAAGGAGTTTCGTCAACAGAGAATCTCTATTCTCGATTATACGGCCGTTATCTTCACTTCCCGTCACGCGATTGATCACTTCTTTCACTTATGTACAGAGATGCGCGTGGCCATTCCCGAGAGCATGAAGTATTTCTGCGTCACGGAAGCCGTGGCGTTGTATATCCAGAAATATGTGCAGTATCGCAAGCGTAAGATATTCTTCGCCGCTACGGGCAAAATGGAGGACTTGGCCTCTTCCATCCAGAAGCATAAGACAGAGAAGTACCTCGTGCCTATGTCCGACGTGCACAACGACGATATCAGGAACATGCTCGACAAGCTCAAGGTGCAGCATGCCGAGGCGGTGATGTATCGCACGGTGAGCAACGACTTCTCCGAGGAGGATGTGTTCGACTACGACATGCTCGTCTTCTTCAGTCCGTCGGGTGTCACCTCGTTGATGAAGAACTTCCCTAATTTCGACCAGAAAGAGATCCGCATAGGCACCTTCGGGTCCACGACCGCCCAAGCCGTGCGCGACGCCGGCCTGCGGCTCGACCTGGAAGCCCCCTCGGTAAAAGCGCCGTCGATGACGGCCGCTCTCGACTTGTTTATCAAGGAAAACAACGAATAGCCCAACGAGAAGACGCACGTGAAGACGTACACCTTGCGCAAGGCCGAAAGGTTACGGCGCGAATCAGTCATCGGAAAAATGTTTGAGGGAGGCTTGGCAAAGTCGTTCTCCATCTTCCCGATGCGTGTGGTGTACATGCCCCTGGAGGCTGGCGAGGAATCGGCAGCCGTCCTTGTCAGCGTGTCGAAGCGACGCTTCAAGCGGGCGGTGAAACGCAACCGGGTGAAGCGGCAGCTGCGCGAGGCGTACCGCCACAACAAGCTCCCGCTGCTCGACGAATTGCGGCGGCGAGGGCAACACCTGGCCATCGCTTTCCTCTACCTCTCCGACGCCCTCCTGCCCTCGGCCGCCATCGAGGAGAAGATGCGCCTGGCCATGCGACGCCTCATCGAGAAGCTGCCATGAAGGAGCCTTGGCGGATACCGGGGCGCCTGCTCTCGTGGGCGCTCTTGCTGCCCATCTATTTCTATCGGGTGTGCGTCTCCCCGTTCTTCCCCCCTTCGTGCCGCTTCACGCCCTCGTGCTCGGCCTATGCCGTGGAGGCCATCAAGAAGCACGGCCCGCTGAAGGGCCTTTACCTCACCGTTCGCCGCATCCTCCGTTGCCACCCTTGGGGAGGCTCGGGCTACGACCCTGTTCCCTGATGCCTTTACTCGACATCCATACCCATAACCCCGCCGCCATGGCCAACGGCACCGCCCTCGTCACCGCCGGCATCCATCCCTGGGAGCTGACGGAGGCCAATGCCGAAGGCGCCCTGGAACACCTTCTCGGGTTGATCGTGGAGAAGCGGATATCCGCCATCGGCGAATCGGGCCTCGACAAGCTGACGCAGGCTCCTATATGGCTCCAGACGAGCGTTTTCGAGCGGCAGGTGGAATGGTCGGAAGCCTACCGGTTGCCGCTCATCATCCATTGCGTGAAGGCGACAGACGAGCTGTTGGACGTGCGGAAACGATACCGCCCGCTACAGCCATGGATCCTGCACGGCTTCCGCGGCAAGCCCCAGCAGGCGGAGCAACTGCTGCGGCATGGCCTCTACCTCTCTTTTGGCGAGCGTTTCTCGGAGGCCGCCCTGCGCCTCGTCCCCGACGAGCGCCTGTTCGTCGAGACCGACACCAGCCCTCTGGGCATCGGGGAAATCCTCGAAAGAGTGGCCAGCGCGCGCGGCGTGGAGGCGGAGAGCCTGCGGGAGACGATTCGTCGGAATATACGGAACGTGTTCCAGCGCGGCGATTAGCCAATGCGGCAGCTACCACGCAAAAACAGTCCGCGGAGTTGTTTCTTCGCCCAAAGAGTAGTATTTTCGCGATTCATACTAATTAATAAAGGAATACGATGAATTTTGTAGAAGAATTGAGATGGCGGGGCATGTTGAGCGACATGATGCCTGGCACGGAAGAGTTGTTGGCCAAAGAGCAAGTCACGGCTTACCTGGGTATCGACCCCACGGCCGACTCCTTGCACATCGGCCACCTCTGCGGAGTGATGATGCTCCGTCATCTGCAACGTTGCGGACACAAGCCGCTGGCGTTGGTGGGCGGAGCCACGGGAATGATTGGCGATCCCTCGGGGAAGTCGGCCGAGCGTAACCTGCTCGACGAGCGAACGCTCTACCACAACCAAGAGTGTATCAAGAAGCAGCTCGCCAAGTTCCTTGACTTCGAGTCGGACACCCCGAACCGCGCCGAGCTGGTGAACAACTACGACTGGATGAAGAACTTCAGCTTCCTCGACTTCGCCCGCGAGGTGGGCAAGCACATCACCGTGAACTACATGATGGCCAAGGATTCCGTGAAGCGCCGGCTCAACGGCGAGGCACGCGACGGCCTTTCGTTCACCGAGTTCACCTACCAGCTGCTACAAGGCTACGACTTTCTCCACCTCTACCGGACCAAGGGATGCAAGCTGCAGATGGGCGGCTCCGACCAATGGGGCAACATCACCACCGGTGCCGAGCTGATTCGCCGCACCAACGGCGGAGAGGTATTCGCCCTCACCTGCCCGCTCATCACCAAGGCCGACGGTGGCAAGTTCGGCAAGACGGAATCGGGCAACATCTGGCTCGACGCCCGCTACACCACGCCCTACAAGTTCTACCAATTCTGGCTCAACGTGAGCGATGCCGACGCCGAGCGGTACATCAAGATATTCACGGCCATCGGCAAGGAGGAGATCGACACGCTGGTCGCCGCGCATTCCGAGGCGCCCCACCTGCGCACGCTCCAGAAGCGCCTGGCCAAGGAAGTCACCATCATGGTACACTCCGAGGAGGAGTACGAGGCGGCCGTAGAGGCATCGGACATCCTTTTCGGCAACTCCACCTCCGAGGCACTCCGCAAGCTCGACGAGCCGACGTTACTGGCCGTGTTCGAGGGCGTTCCGCAGTTCGAGATTGGTCGCGACGCGCTGGCCGCGGGCGTGAAGGCTGTCGACCTTTTCACCGATGCCGCTGCCGTGTTCGCCTCCAAGGGCGAGATGCGCAAGCTTGTCCAAGGCGGAGGAGTGTCGCTCAACAAGGAGAAGCTCGCGGCCTTCGACCAAGTAATCACCGCCGCCGACCTGCTGAACGGCAAATACCTCTTGGTGCAGCGAGGCAAGAAGAACTACTACTTGCTCACGGCTCGTTGAGGGTATGAATCCGGCAATAGCCCTCTCCCCCGAGCGCTCGACACGTTTGCGCGGCAAGGCGTGAAAAATAAAAACGGGCGAAAAGCTTTTCCGCTTTTCGCCCGTCCTCGTTTTGGCTTAGGTTGTTTGTGTGTGAGGGGAAACCTCTGCCTTAACTGCTTTGAAGTTATGGCGCTTTAGTGCTATTTCTTGTCGATCGTACAGATGCTCACGCGGTTCCAGTCCGGCTCCTCGAACATGTTGCCTACACCTTGTCCTTCGGCGACGATGCGGTCGGCGGCAATCTTGTACTTGTTGATCAGCAGGGTCTTCACGGCCTCGGCACGTTGCTTGGCGATACGCTCGTTCACCTCGACGCTACCCTCGGGCGACGCATATCCCTTGATGGATACGGAAGCGTTCTTGTTGTTCTTCAGATAGGTGGCGATACGCTCTACGTTAGGCAGCTGCGAAGCGTCTACCGTGGCGCGGCCCTGGCGGAAGGTAACGACCGATTCCAGCTTCTGGCTGGTCTCCGTTACGGTCTGTACCTCGGGCTTCTTGTTTTTGCAAGCCTCGAGCGCGCTGTTGCAGTCGTTCAGTTGGTTCCGCAGGTCGGCGATCTGCTGGTTGGCGGCGTCCAGCTTGGCTTTCGCGTCGCGCAGCTCGTTGATACGGCCATTCAGGGCGTCGATCTCGGCCTGGTCGTAAGCGCGGGTAAGCGACATGTGGTGCTTGCCGTTGCTGTTCTTGAAGTGGTAGGTGAATCCGGCGAGCAACTCAACACCGGCGTTGTTGGCGTTGTAGCGGGCCGGGCCGTCACCTTCCAGGTTCCATACGAACGCGGGCTTGATCGCGACGGTCCACGCTTTCCTCTCACCCAGGTTGAAGTTAAAATTCAAGCCAGCCTTGGAAGTGGCGTAATTGTCGTCCGCACCACCGGCCCAATAGTTATGTCCCCAGCCCATGCCGCCGACCAATTCCATGTCGAACGTACGAGGCGTGCCATGATAGCCGCCAAGCCAGTTGAACAGGTTGACACGTCCCAACATGCTCACGTTGGAGTGGTCGAAAACGGTGCTGCTCAAGCCATAGCTGGTGTTGATACCGAACATACCCTCTACGCTCAGTCCAAAGACGGGCGTAAATTGCTTGCCGAGTTCCAGACCGACTTCCGGACGCATGTTCTTCCAGAAAGCGGAGTGGGTAAGGGGCGTGATGCCACCTACGTTGATCCCGAGGGACCAGTTGTCCGACGGCTTGTTGCCATCAAGCAAATTCTGGCCGTTGGCCATTCCTACTGCGGCGGCAAACGCTGCCACCAAAAGAATTCTCTTTTTCATTTCCTCATTTGTTTTATAACGATTTATAAAAAGAAGAGACGGATACAGGCGCATCCGTGCCCCTCGACGATAAAATTGTTATGTGAATCAACTATTCTTTAGGGTTGCTTTAGTGGATTCCATTAGTAAGAGAGAACCGATTCCCGTTTTTACCAAAGAGAACGGGAGAAAAAGAAAAAAAATAAGGGCTAAAGGATAATCACGAATCAACCGCCGTGCCTTTTAGCGTGGCCGAACTGGCTTCGGTGATACGTACACGGACGAGGTCGCCAATGCGATGGATGCCCCGGTCGAACACCACCACCCGATTCTGTTCCGTGCGTCCGAAGAGCTGTTGGCGTGAGCGTTTGGAGACACCTTCGGCCAGTACCTCGTAGACACGGCCTACGCAGCGGGCATTGGAGGCTGCCGAGAGGCGATTCTGCAAGGCGATGATTTCGTTCAGGCGACGGGTCTTCACCTCTTCGGGCACGTCGTCGGGCAGATGCTTGGAGGCGTAGGTGCCGGGACGCTCGGAGTACTTGAACATGAAGGCTGAATCGTAGCCGCAAATCTCCATGAGCGAGAGCGACAGCCGGTGGTCCTCCTCCGTCTCGGAGTGGAAGCCGGCGAAGATGTCGGTGCTCAGCCCACAGTCGGGGATGATGCGCTTGATGGCCTCCACCCGTTCGAGGTACCACTCGCGGGTGTACTTGCGGTTCATCAGCTTGAGGATGCGCGAGCTGCCGCTCTGCACGGGGAGATGGACGTGGCGGCACACGTTGGGTTCCTCGGCGATGACGCGCAACGTGTCGTCGCTCATGTCCTTGGGATGGGAGGTGGTGAAGCGTACGCGCATGGCGGGTACGGAGCGGGCCACGGCGCGCAGCAGCTCGGGGAAGCCTATTACCTCGCCCGTGGCGGGACGTTCGAAACGATAGGAGTTGACGTTCTGTCCCAGCAAGGTGACCTCCTTATAGCCTTTGGCGGCCAGGTCGGCCACTTCGCGGAGTACGCTCTCCGCGTCGCGGCTGCGTTCCCTTCCGCGGGTGTAGGGCACGATGCAGTAGGTGCAGAAGTTGTTGCAGCCCCGCATGATGGAGACGAAGCCCGAGATGTGGTTGCCACAGACACGTTCGGGGATGACGTCGCGATAGGTCTCGGTAGTCGACAGCTCCACGTTGATGGCCTTCTCCCCCGCCTCCACGGAGGCGACCAGCTCGGGAAGCGCCAGGTAGGCGTCGGGGCCTACCACGAGGTCGACGTGATGATGGGCGATGAGGTCGTCCTTCACCCGCTCGGCCATGCAGCCCAGCACGCCCACGATGAAGCCGGGACGCTTCTTCTTCAAGGAGTGGAAGTACTCCAGGCGGTTGAAGATCTTCTGCTCGGCGTTGTCGCGGATGGAGCAGGTATTCATGAACACGGCATCGGCTTCTTCGAGCGAGGCGGCCGCGGAATAGCCGGCCATGCGCATCACCGAGGCGATAACTTCACTGTCGGCCACGTTCATCTGGCAGCCGTAGGTCTCTATATACAACTTCTTGTTGTCTTCGTCGGTCGCGGATTTAAAGTCCGTTTCCGTTCTTTGGTCTATCATTGGATAAGTTGCTTAATTAGTTGGGTGCAAAGATACGGCTTCGCCTTCAATTCACGCCTTGCACAGAGAGAAAATAATGTGTATTTGGCTCGAAAAAAGGGATTTTAGTTACAAGAAAGAGCTAAAACTTGTAATAAATGTTAAGGTGATGCATTTTTCTCTCAACTCTTTTGGCAGTCTCAATTATAATCCCCACTTTTGCTCCCGAAAGAAACATTAGATTTTTTCATAGTTAAGGTTTAGGTTAAAAAATAGGGGGTGCTGTGAAGTAGCCCCTTTTTCTTTGTACCCTGTTAGCCCCTTTTTCTTTGTACCCCGTTTTTCTTTGCGCGCTATGATAAAATGCGTATCTTTGGCACATCGTTTTAGTAGACTGTACAACTTATATAGAGTAATATGGACGACTTTTGGAAGTTTCTACTGATCGGAGGCATTGTGCTGATAGGCATAGTGAAAGAGGTGAGCAAGAAAAAAGCGTCGGAACAAGACACCCCGGCATCTCCCCACTTCCCCCCGACACCCCACGCGGACGAAATGACGCCCGACGTACCCGCTATCCCCGCACCTTGGAACCGACCCAGGACGCTTGAAGACCTGTATCGGCCCGTTCCTCCCGAGCAAAAGCCTACCCGCCCGCGGAATACGGAGCGCTCCCCGAAGAAGGAGACGCCCCGACACGCCCCGCTCCCACAACCCCCAATCCCTACCGAAACCATCGAGACAACCGAAGACGGCGAGGAATTCCAAATCCGCTCCGCCGAGGAGGCTCGCCGCGCCATTGTCTGGGGCGAAATCCTGCGAAGAAAATATTAAGGGCCGGCGAAGATGTCCGGCAAGCGACGCAAACATCCCATAAAGCGACGAGAGCATTAAAAAAACGAAGTATTACTAACTCAATAAAGCATTTTACACACGAATTATGGCATTCAATCGTATTTCGGCAGCGGAAGCTGCCAGCTTGATTAAGCATGGCTACAACATCGGCCTGAGCGGGTTCACGCCCGCGGGAACAGCCAAGGCCGTCACGGCCGCGCTGGCAAAAGTAGCGGAAGAGGAGCACGCCAAAGGTAACCCGTTCCAGGTGGGGATATTCACGGGAGCGTCCACCGGCGAATCGTGCGATGGCATCCTGTCGCGCGCCAAGGCTATCCGGTATCGGGCGCCTTATACCACAAACAAAGATTTCCGCAAGGCGGTGAACAATGGCGAGATAGCCTACAACGACATTCATCTCTCACAGATGGCTCAAGAGGTGCGCTACGGCTTCATGGGAAAGATCGACGTGGCCATCATCGAGGCGTGCGAGCTGACACCCGACGGAAAGCTGTATCTCACGGCCGCCGGCGGCATATCGCCCACGATCTGTCGCATGGCCGACAAGGTGATCGTGGAACTGAACGCCGCGCATAGTAAGTCGGGCATGGGCCTGCACGACGTGTACGAGCCGGCCGACCCTCCCTATCGTCGCGAGATTCCCATCTACAAGCCGAGCGACCGTATCGGCCAGCCCTACATACAGGTCGATCCCAAGAAGATCGTGGGCGTGGTGGAGACCAACTGGCCCGATGAGGCGCGCGCCTTCTCCGAGGCCGACCCCATCACCGACAAGATAGGGCAGAACGTGGCCGACTTCCTCGCCGCCGACCTCAAGCGGGGCATCATCCCCTCCACTTTCCTGCCGTTGCAATCGGGCGTAGGCAACATCGCCAACGCCGTGCTTGGCGCCCTGGGGCGCGACACCACCATCCCTCCGTTCGAGATGTACACCGAAGTGTTGCAGGACGCCGTGGTAGGCCTCATTCGCCAGGGACGGGTGAAGTTTGGCAGCACCTGCTCGCTCACCGTCACCAACGAGTGTCTCGACGGCATCTACCAAGACATGGACTTCTTCCGCGACAAGCTGGTGCTCCGCCCGTCGGAAATATCCAACAATCCCGAAGTGGTGCGCCGATTGGGCATCATCTCCATCAACACCGCCATCGAGGTGGATCTCTATGGCAACGTCAACTCCACGCATATCGGGGGTACGAAGATGATGAACGGCATCGGAGGCTCGGGCGACTTCACCCGCAACGCCTATATCTCCATCTTCACCTGCCCGTCGGAGGCGAAAGAGGGGAAGATCAGCGCCATCGTCCCCATGGTGTCGCACGTGGACCACAGCGAACACTCGGTCAACATCGTCATCACCGAGCAAGGCGTGGCCGACCTGCGCGGCAAAAGCCCCAAGGAGCGTGCGCAGGCTATCATCGAGAATTGCGCGCACCCCGCCTATAAACAACTGCTGTGGGACTACACGAAGATGGCCGGCGGAAAGAACCAGACGCCACACGCCATCCAGGCCGCGCTCGGCATGCACGCCGAACTGGCACGAAGTGGTGACATGCGGAACACCAACTGGGCGGAATACGTGAAGTGAGAAGCGAGAAGCGAGTAGCCGGCTATTCGGCTACTTGACAGCTTCGAGAACAAACACCGGGCTTGGCTTGGCGGCCACACTACGTTCGCCGTCGCCTTGCTCGGTGTTCTGTATAAATAGGTGGAGCTGCCGGCGTTGTCGCCACAGCTCTTCGTCGTATACCGGCTCCCACGCGTTCACGGCGAAAGCGGTGAGGTCGGTCACTGTCCATTGCCTGCGCTCGGGACAGTCGGTGGTCGCCATCGAGACGCGGCTTCCCCGTTCCTCGTCGCGGAAGAGGTAGTACACCTTGTCGCCATCTACGGCGATGGCCGGACGGGCGATCGGGATGCGCTTGGTGCCCACTCCGCTCAGGCTGAAGGGAGAGGTTCGTTGGCCCACTTGCCGGCATTGCCAGGCGTTGCCGTCGTGCCACACCAATCGGTATTGGGGGATGTCGCTGTCGGCGTCGCGCCAATAGGTTGCGATGTAGGGGCAGCCTCGCTCGTCGGCGGCCATGCCGGTTTGGTTGATCAGTTCGCTGCCTTGGGGGATGCGGAACGCGTATTCGGCATTGGCGGCGTTGATGGGCAATTGGTACGGCGTCCCGTCGGCGCGTTCCCAGCTACGCCCGCCGTCGCGCGAGCGGGCATAGCAGAGGTCATGATTGGTTTCCACGCTCGGTGTCTCACGCCACACCCACGACAGGTGCAGGGTGCCTTGGCGGTCGACGCAGAGTTGCCAGTAGGCATTGCGTTGTCGCTCTCCGTCCACCAGCACGTCGTGCATACGCTGCCATTTCCGGGTGGCGGGTTCGTAGCGGTTGAGCACGAGGTTGCCTTGTCCCGAGGCTCCGTCGCGGTAGGCGAACAGCAGGCTGCCGTCGGGCATCTCGTAAAACTGCGGATAGGTCACGTCGTTCTCGTCGCTTCCCACCATCTCCCGCTTCTCTCCGAGCGTGAGCGATCCGGGGGCGACGCCACGGCAGTAGTTCAGCGGATCGCCATGGTGGTCGAAGGCCACGTGCACATATCCGTCGCCATCCACGCCGAGGCTGATGACATTGTGGGCGTCGCTCACCTTTCCCCGGTGGGCGGTTCGCTCGAGTGTCCAACGCTTATTCGCCAGTTGCCGCCTGCCCAGCACCATGTAGCCGTCGGCGTCGTAGTAAGCGATGTATTGCTTATCGCCGTGCGTCACCAAGGCGTGGTGCCTGAAGACGGCCGTGTTGACCGACGTCTGGCTGAAGCCCGTGCCTACCTCGACAAGACGCTGCGCCGCGAGTGGGCAAAGGGCGAGCGCCAAGAAGGCGCAGCAGGATAATGTCTTTTTCATATACTCTGTTTTTCATTTGTTCTTCTTCACGCCGTCAGGGTCCGCGTATCGTAAAAGCAGCCCGCACACCTCGTCCTGGAAATCCCTCGCTTGCTTGGCCGAGAGGATATTCTGGTTCATGATGGCGAAGGCGAGCGTATGTCCGTCCTGCCGGTCGATGTATCCGGCCAAGGTGTTGATGGCGGTGAACGATCCGGTCTTGGCGTGCACGTTGCCTCGGGTAGGAGCCTTTCGCATGCGGTACTTCAGAGTGCCGTCCACCCCACCTGTGGGGAGGGCGCGGTAGAGGGCGTTGAAGATGTCGGCGCGCGAGTAGGCGTACGCGAGGAAGTCCACCAGCAGGGAGGGCGAGAGATAGTTGTAGTTCGACAGGCCGCAGCCGTCGGCTATCTGGATTGTCTTGGGATCGTGACCCAGCTGGCGGACCAGCTTCATGATTTCCACGATGCCATCCTCGGCCGCCACGTGTCGCTTCCCCGAGGCTTCGGCTCCGACGCGGCACAGCAACGCCTCGGCGTTGAGGTTGTCGCTGTTCTTCATCAGCTGGCGCAGCACGGTGTACATGGGCGTCTCCCATACGGCCAACGGGGCGGAGACACGTACGCTGTCGCTATCGGCAGGCAGCTCGGCGAAACGCAGGATGGTGTCTTTGGGCGCGATGCCCCGGGCTTGCAGGCGGTCGAGGAACGTGCGCATGAAGAAACGTGGCGAATCGTACACGCTGACCTGTCCCTTCCTGATCTTGTCCACGTTGCCGCTCACCACGATATGGTTGCCGTGCTCCATCCAGTCGCGGGTCAGCGCGAAGTCGCCGGCGGATGGGGTACGGCTCTTCGTCTCGTTGCGCAGGGTATAGAACGAGGAACGGGGATAGGCGGCGAGGATAGCCGCCGTGTCGCCCTTCGCGGGCGTGGGGCCGACGGTGATCTCCACCGTGCCTTTGCAGAGCATCAGTGGCGAAAGGTGGGGCTGGAAGGCGGCAGGCTCGTCGTCCCACGCCCATCCCTGCCCCCAGCGGAGGGAATCTTTCAGCGACACGTCGCCGTACACCCCTCCCGTGATGACTGAGAAGCCTCTGGAGGCCGTCCGCTCCACCAGCGAATCCAGCGCCTCGCCGTCCAATTCGGGGTCGAAGCCGCCCACCACGTAGAGGTTGCCATGCAAGGTGTCGCGGGCTATCACTCCGTCGTGCCTCACCTCCGTGCGGAAAGGCTGGTCGGCATCGGGTCGCGCGAGGGCGGTGATGGCTGTCAGCAGCTTCAGGGTCGACGCCGGCCGGGAGAGCTTTTCCGCCCGATAGGCGTATAGCCGACGTTTCGCCGTGAGGTCGTACACGGCGATGCCCACCTCCGAACTTTCGGGCAGCATCCGCTTGATCAGCGAATCGATCTCGGCGAGCGGTTCCTGCCCCCACGCTGGCGAGGCGAGCATCGACGCCAGCAGCCAACAGCCTATCTTCTTCATTTTCGCCTCCTTGTCAACTTAAAGCCTCCTTGAAGATTTCCCCCACCGTGGGATGCGGGAAGACCATACGTTTCCACGCTTCGCCCGTGAGTCCCAGCTCGATGGCCATGCCGGCCAGGGTGATGATCTCCGAGGCGGGGTTGCCCAGCACGTGCGCGCCGACGACCCGCCCGTCGGCGTCGAGCAGCACCTTGCACACGCCGTTCACTCCCTCGTTCTCGGCCACGAAGCGGCCAGAGTAGGCCATGGGCAGTTTCTTCACCACGTACTCGATGCCTCGGGCGGCGGCCGATTCTTCCGTCTCGCCCACGCCGGCTATCTCGGGGTTGGTGTACACCACGCCGGGAATGGCCCGATAGCTCATCCGGTCGTCCTTGCCGAGGATGGCGTGCACCGCCACCTCGGCCTCGCGCACGGCGGTGTGCGCCAGCAGGGAGAAGCCCGTGAGGTCGCCGCAGGCGAACACGTTCTCCTCCGACGTGCGCATCCGGTCGTCCACCATCAGGCGCCCGCGGTCGGTGGTGGCCAGGTGGAGGTTCTCCAATCCGAAGCCTCGCGTCACCGGACGTCGTCCCACGCTCATCAGCAGCCGCCGGGCGGTCGTCTCGCCCGCTCCTTCGGGTGTCTCGAACGAGGTGACGATCTGTCCGTCGTCGGCGAGGGCGAATCCTGTCACCTTCGTGCCCAGCATGAACTTCACGCCTCGCTTGGCGTACTCCGTGCGGAGCATGGCCGACAGCTCGCGGTCCATGCCACCCAGAATCTCGTCCATCATCTCAATCACCGTCACTTCCGTGCCGAGGCTGTTGAAGAAAGAAGCGAACTCCATGCCTATCACTCCGCCGCCCACGATGGTGAGCGAGGCGGGCAGCTCCTTGGCGTCCAGCGCCTCCCGGTGCGTCCAGTAGGGTACGTCGGCTATGCCGGCGATGGGGGGGACGAAGGTTTCCGACCCCGTGCATAGCAGCAGCCACTCCCCTTCGTAGGTCTCCTCGCCGCAGCGCACGGTGTGCTTGTCCACCACGTAAGCCTCGCCGGTGGCCACCGTCACGCCGGCGGCCGCCAGCTTGCCCTTGACGCCCAGTACCAGTTTGCGCACTACCTTGCCCTTGCGGGCGATGATCTTGGGTAGGTCGAACGTTACGTCCGCGGCGCCTACGGCATACTTCGGGGCATGCCTGGCGCCGTCGTATGTCTTGGCGGAATAGAGCAGTGTCTTGGTGGGGATGCACCCCTCGTTGAGGCACACGCCGCCCAGGTTGTTCTTCTCGATGAGCAACACGCTAAGGCCGGCTTTCCCGGCCACTTCGGCAGCCGTATAGCCCGCCGGGCCGCCACCGATGATAATGAGTTGGTATTTCATAACGCGAATACATTTGTTTGGATGAATTGCCGCGAAAGTACGGATTAGTTCGCAGCGGCGCAAGCGAAATGCCTCTTCTGCCTTCGCGAAAGATGAAGCTTCCGCCGCGAATAGCCGCGATAAGCCCGATCCATGACCTGTCGGACACGATAACCATGACGAACAACCTACGTCGCTCGACCGGACGACCTACGTCGCTCACTCGAACGACCTACGTCGTCCGCTCGGACGACCTACGTCGTTCGCTTTGGCTTCCGCACACTTCACGCTATTCGTTCCCCCATTTAACCGCTATCTTCCTCTTTTTGGATAAATTAGCTTGCTGCCGTGGTGTTTATTGGAGAAGAAGACGTATTTTCGCGCCATGTTGCGTGGTTTAAAGAAATATACGGCAAGCCGACTTGTCGGCAAGGCTCTTCCGGCGCTCGCGGTGGCGGCCCTCGTCTATTCGTGCGCCAGCATCGGGCGGCCCGACGGCGGACCGTTCGACGAGACGCCGCCGCGCTTCCTCGGCAGCACCCCCTCGCCCGGGGCGCTGAACAACCAACGGACGAAGATCACCCTACGGTTCGACGAGTTCATCAAGCTCGAGAAGGCCAACGAGAAGGTGGTCGTCTCGCCCCCGCAGATACAGCAACCCGAAATCAAAGCCTCGGGAAAGAGCATACAGGTGAACCTGCTCGACACGCTCAAGCCCAACACCACCTACTCCATCGATTTCTCCGACGCCATCGAGGACAACAACGAGGGCAACCCGATGGGCAACTTCGCCTTCACCTTCTCCACCGGCGAGCAGATCGATTCGCTGGAGGTGAGCGGCACCGTGCTCGACGCGTCGAACCTCGAACCCATCAAGGGCATATTGGTGGGACTGCACGCCAACCTCAGCGACACGGCGTTCGCCAAGCTCCCCTTCGACCGCGTGGGACGCACCGACAGCCGTGGGCACTTCTCCATCCGCGGCATCGCCCCGGGCAAATACCGCATATTCGCCCTGCAGGACGCCGACCAGAACTTCGCCTTCACGCAGAAGAGCGAGGTCATCGCCTTCAACGACTCGCTCGTCGTCCCCACCCACGAACCGGCCATACGCATGGATACCTCGTGGGTCGACTCCGTGTCGTACGACACCATCATTCCCCGCGACTACACCCGCTACATGCCCGACGACCTCATCCTCCGCGCCTTCAAGGAACCCTTCCACTCCCAATACTTGGTGGGCACCGAACGCCTCACGCCACAGAAGTTCACCCTCTACTTCAACGCCAAGGCCGACACGCTGCCCACGCTGCGAGGCATGAACTTCGACGAGCGCGACGCCTTCGTGATCGAGAAGAACCGCGAGAACGACACCATCAACTACTGGGTCCGCGACTCGCTCCTCTACCGGCAGGACACGCTCACCGTGAGCCTCACCTATCTCTACACCGACACCCTCAACCAATTGGTGCCGCGCACCGATACCCTCAACATCGTGTCGAAGCAGAAATGGGCCAAGCTGAAGAAGGATGCCGAGGAGGCCGCCGAGAAAGAGAAGAAGGAAAAAGAGAAGAAGAAAAAGAAAAGGAAGACAACCGATGGCGAGGAGGCGGAAGAGAGCGAAGAGCCTGAACCCATCAAATTCCTCCCCATGAAGGTGAACGCCCCGTCCTCCATGGACGTGTACGGCAGCATCTCGCTCACCTTCGACGAACCCGTGGAGCGGTACGACCGGAAAGCCATACACCTCCGCCAGAAGGTGGACACGCTGTGGCAAGACCTCACCTTCGACTTCGCCCGGGACACGATGGACATCCGCCGCTTCAACCTCCACTACGACTGGACACCGCAAGCGGAATACGAACTGTCGGTGGATTCTACCGCCTTCCACGGCATCTACGGCCTCTTCACCGACAAGGCGAAGCAAAGCTTCAAGGTGCGTAGCGAGGACGAATACTTCACGCTACACTTCAGCGTGACGGGAGCCGGTCCGCAAGCCTTCGTCGAGCTGCTCGACGGGCAAGACAAGGTGGTGCGACGCCGGCGGGTGGTGAACGGCATGGCCGACTTCTACTTCCTCACCCCCGGGAAATACGGCGCGCGCCTGGTGAACGACACCAACGGGAACGGCATCTGGGACACGGGCGTGTACGAAACGGGCCTGCAGCCCGAAACCGTGTACTACTACCCCCAGATGCTGGAATACAAAGCCCTGTGGGACGTGACCCAACCGTGGGACGTGCACGCCACTGCCGTCGATAAACAGAAGCCGGACGAACTAAAAAAACAGAAACCCGATGAGGAAAAGAAGAAAAAACAACGGGAACGGAACAACCAGAACCGAAGGAACTAATCCACGCCGACAGCGTCGTGCCGCCTGGCTGGCGCTGTTGCTCTGCTTGTTCGCCCTACCCTGCCGCGCCCAGTGCGAGGCGGTGAACAGCGCGTTCCAGTCGGGCGAGCAGGTGATGTACAACCTGTACTTCAACAAATCATTCATCTGGGTCAAGGCAGGGCTGGCCAGCCTCACCACCAACGCCACCCGTTACCACGGGCAAGACGCCTTCCGTATCAGCCTCACCGCCGTGGGGAGCAAGCGGGCCGACTACTTCTTCAAAATGCGCGACACGCTGAGCTGTGTCGTCAACGACAAGATGGTGCCCCAGTACTTCCGCAAGGGAGCCGAGGAAGGGAAGCGATACACCGTGGACGAGGCTTGGTTCCGCTATCGCGACGACAGCTGTTTCGTCAAGCAAAAGCGCACCTTCCGCAACGGCGACGTGGTGGACACCGAAAACAGCGACAGCCGCTGCATGTACGACATGCTGAGCATCCTGGCGCAGGCGCGCTCGTACAATCCGGCCAACTACCGGGAGGGCGACAAGATCCTCTTCCCCATGGCCACCGGACGCAAGGTGGAGGAGCAGACGCTCATCTACCGGGGCAAGGAGAACATGAAGGCCGACAACGGCCTCACCTACCGGTGCCTCATCTTCTCGTTGGTGGAGTACGACGACAAGCAAAAGGAGAAAGAGGTAATCACGTTCTATATCTCCGACGACGAGAACCACCTTCCCGTCCGCCTCAACCTCTACCTCAACATCGGCTCCGCGCAAGCCTTCCTCTACGGCGTGCGGGGCAACCGCCACCCGCTCACCTCGGTGACGAAGCGATAGGGGCGTTCCAAGCCGACAAGCCCCGCGGGATGACTATTCCACTGAAAGGTTCGCACGAGCGGCATGCCACTACGGATACTTGCTCGGACTCACCCCGAACTGCTTCTTGAAGCTGGACGAGAAGTGGGGCAGCGTGCTGAAGCCGGTGAGGTCGGCGATCTCGGAGATATTGAGCTTGCCCTCGCGCAGCAGCTCGGCCGCCCGGTTGAGGCGGTAGGTCCTGAAGAAGATGTTAGGGTTGAGGCCCGTCAGTCCCTTGAGCTTGTAGTAGAGCTTGGTGCGCGAGATGTGTAGCGCCTCGGTGATGCGCTGTATGTTCAGCTCCGAGTTGGAGAGATCGGTCTCCATCAGCCGGTAGATCTCGGTCATGAACGCCTTGTCCTGCGGCGAGAGTACGTCGCCCGCCAGCTTGTCGGTCTGCGTCTTGTGCGCCAGCAGGTTGCGCACGTTCTCCCTGTTCTTTAGTTGCGAGCGGATGAGCGCCAAGAGATATTGCGGATCGAAGGGCTTGGTGACGTATGCGTCGGCCCCGGTGTTCAGTCCCTCCACCTGACTCTCTATGTTGGCCTTGGCGGTAACGAGCACCACGGGGATATGGCAGAGCTGCAAGTCGCCCTTGATGCGTCGGCACAGCTCGTATCCGCTCACGCCGGGCATGATGACGTCGCTGATGATGAGGTCGGGCGCCTCCTCCTCGATGGCTTTCAGGGCGTTCTCGGCGTCGAACCTCACGAGGACCTGGTACTGCGTGGAAAGGAACGTGCTGAGGTAATGCCCCACCTCGGTGTCGTCGTCCACCACGAGCAGCTTGTACTCCTTCCGGTTCTCCTCCCCCGTGGCGTCGCCCAGCTGCTCGCGGGTCTGCAAGGGGAACGCCTCGTCCTGCCGCTGCCGCTCGTCCACCTTCTCTCCGGCGGAGTAGGCGTCGTCGGCCATGGGCAGGGTGAACGTGAAGGTCGACCCGCCCTCAGCGTTGTTGGTCGCCGCGATGGAGCCATGGTGCAGCTGCACCAGGCGGCGGACGTAGTAGAGGCCGATGCCCGTGCCGGTGTTGTTGGTGTTGGTCTCGTTGTCGACGATCTGGTAGTATCGCTCGAAGATTCTCTCCAGCTTATCCTCGGGGATGCCGCTCCCGTTGTCGGCCACGCTGACGACGACCTGTTGCCTGATGACGTCGAGCGAGATCTTGATCCTTCCGCCGGCGGGCGTGAACTTCATGGCGTTGGAGAGGAGGTTGCCCATCACCTTGTCCAATTTGTCGGTGTCGACCCAGGTGATGAGCGTATCCTCCAGTCCCGATGTCAGCAGCTCGATTCGCTTGTTCTCGGCGTTGATGCGAAAGATGTCGGTGATGTGCGCCAGCTCCGAGACGATGTCCACCCTCCGTACACGCAGCCTTAGCGTGTCCTCCTCCAGTTTGTTGAAGTCCATGAGCTGGCTCACGAGCTTGAGCATCCGGTTGACGCTGCGCTGCATGATGTATAGCATCTTTTTGTTGTCGGGGCGTATGCTCTCGTCGGCGCATAGCGTGTTGAGCGGCCCGGCTATCATGGTGAGTGGCGTACGGAACTCGTGCGAGACGTTGGCGAAGAAACGCATGTTCATCTTGTTCACCCGTTCCTCCTGCTCCTTCTCGCGCTGTATGCGCGAGGTGTTCTCCCTATCCCTGCGCATCCGCAGCCAGAGGCGTACGGTGAAGAAAAGGGCGATGGCCGCCAGCAGGCAGTAAGCCAGGATAGCCGGCGGACTGCTGGCCGGCGACGGCAATATGCGTACACGAATGGCATTCTCGGCCTCCGTCTGCGAGTTGTCCTTGTTGGTGACGCGCACGTGGAAGACGTACTTGCCCGGCGGCAGGTTGGAGTAGTAAGCCTCCCGTCCCGTCCCGGCGTCGATCCACTCGCGGTCGGCTCCCTCCATGCGGTAGAAGTAGCGCACGCGGTCGTACTGGCTGTAGTCCAGCGCGGCGAACGAGAGGGAGAAAGAGTTCTGGTCGTGTTCGAGCCTGACCTCCGGGTTGAACGGGAGTCCGCGGTCCACGCAAGGGTCCGTCTGCGGGAATACGCTCCGGTTGTCGATCTTCAGGTCCTCGAACACCAGGGGCACCTCGCGCTTAGGCTCCGGCTCGGCGGGGTTGAAGAAAGTGAGGCCATGCGTGGCGCCGAATATCAGTATCCCTTCGTCCGTGCGGCACGAGCTTCGCTCGTTGAACTGGTTGCCCCCTATGCCGTCGCTCTTGTAGTAATTCACTATGCGGCCGTTCTGCCGGTTAAACTTGCTCAGCCCGAAGAGCGTGCTGATCCATACGTTGCCTTTCGTGTCCTCCTCGACGGCACATACGTCGGGGCACGAGATGCGCGCGAACGCCTCTATCGAGTCCGTCCGCGGCGAGTAGCGGTACACGCCGTTGAAGAAGGTCCCTATCCAGATGTCGCGGTGCGAATCCTCGAGGGCCACCGTGGGGACGAAGGTGGGTTGCGTGAGCGAGGAGCTGATGTCGATCTTCTTGACCACGGTTCCCGCCTCGTCGAGCAAGACGGGGTTCTCCATGAATGCGGTGACTAAGATGCGGCCGTCGGCGAGTTGCTTGACTTGGTTGATAAAGTTGTCGGGCGACTTGCTGTACAGCTCGCGGGGAGTGAATTGCCGCTCGCCCTCCCGCATCACGTAGAGGTTGCCATCGGTCCCGGCGGCATAGAGGGTCCCCGCCCGGTCGTGCAGCATGGTGTTGACGGAGATGGGCAGCCAGAAGTCGCGCGCCAGCGAGAGTTTTCCCCCCTCGTAGCGACACTCGAACAGGCGGTTGGTCTGGGCGATGAGCCAGATGTGATCGGCGTTGTCGACGAAGAGATACTTGACGCCGTTTCGCATCCGGCGCTCGTCGGGATGGAAGAAGTCGGGTACCTCGGTCATGGCGCGGATGGCCCCGTCGGCCTTGTCGTACACGTAAACCCCCTTTTCGGGCATCACCACCCAGAGGTTTCCCTGGTGGTCCTCCGTCACCGCCGTCACCGAGCGGGTGAACGCCGAGGCGATGTAATTGTTGGCGTTGAAATGCTTCTTGTAGTTGTAGATCACGGTAAAGCCGTGATCGGCCGAGCCGAGCCAGAGGTTCTTCCGCGAATCGGTAAAAATGCCGGTGACCGAGAAGTCGGGGGCGGCGAACGGGAACTCGTCCCCCGACTGATGGATGACCGTTCCTTTCTCCATGTCGTAGAGAAACAGCCCGCCGGTGGTGTTGATCAGCAACGAGTTCTCCGTATAGGGAGCGATGAGCGTGATGACGGACGAGAGCAGCCCCTTGTTGGCGGCGATGGGCGGTGGTACAGTCAAGAATGTACGCGCGCGCGTATCGAACAGATACAGTTCCGTGCCCGCCGCCAGCCACAGCGTGCCGTCGGCCTGCATGAACGCGTAATGTATGAAGCCCGACAGGCGGTAGGCGTTCTCCTGCCGCAGCGTCTCGGAGTCGTACTGGCTGATGGTGTAGTCGCTCACCGCCCACAGCTTGCCGGCATCGTCGGCGAAGCAGCGCGTGCTCCAGCGGTAGTCGGTGTTGAACTTGGGGATAGCCACGCGGAAACGTTCCTCCTCCTCGTCGTACTGGCAGAGCTGCGTCCCGTTGTTGAGGAAGATGTTTCCCCGCGAATCCTCCACCAGCTGCACCACGAAGTTGTTGACCCCATCCACGGGGATGCGGCGGAAGCAGTCGCGGTCGGTATAGAGGCAGACGCCGATGCGTGTGCCCACCCAGAGGCGGCCGCGCGAATCGCGCAGGATCTGCGACACCTGGTTATGGCTCAGGCTGCTGGAGTCCTGCGTGCTGAAGTACTGATAGAACTCGCGGACGGTGTACTTGTTCAGTCCGCGCAGGGTGCCTATCCAGACGTGGCCGAGCGAATCTTCGGCGAACGCCGTCACCGCCTGGTTCGATATGTCGGTGGAGACGATACGCCCGCCTGGCGCGCCGTCGGCGGCGGGACGCTCCTTCGTGCAGGCGAGCAGAGCCATCGATAACAGGGCGAGAAATAAGGTATGTTTCATAGTCTCAATTTTAGGGTCAAAAGTAGCGTTTTTCGCTTAAAGTGAAAGCGGAGCGGAGCGGTTTTGTCTGTAAGCGTAAACTTTTGAATGGATAGATAAGCAGTTTCCTGATTTCGCACGCCGTATATGGGCTGCTCGGGATCGACAGATTTTCGACCTCGGATTCGCGTGGGACGAGAAGCCCGGGCTTCTTGTCCCACGCGCTTCTGCATGAAGCGGGAAGCCGAGGCGTTTAGGCGCTCAGCCCCTGTTTTTGCGGGTTTCGCTTGTGCTTGCGGGAAGAATAGCCTATCTTTGTCGCACGTCACACCTATAATAATAGAGATGCTATGGCAACGATAAGTAAATTCTTCTGCACGGCGGGACCCGTTAAGCCCGAGATCAACTATAATGTAGATCCGCTCTCGCGCTTCGACCTCGACGAGATAGAGACGCTGGTCGACCAGCAAAAGTACTTCGTGCTGCACGCCCCGCGGCAGACGGGGAAGACCACGTGCATGCTCGCCTTGTGCGATTACCTCAACAAGCAGGGGGAGTACCTCGCTGTCTACGCCAACGTGGAGGGCGGACAGGCAGCGCGCAACAACGTGGAAAGCGTGGGACGAACAGTGGTCAACGAGATCGATGTCGGCCTGACCCAGGTCATCGGGAAAAAAATACCCGCGCGCGCCAGACAAGAGGCGGCAAGCAAAAACTCGGCGGACACCTTCGTGGCCGACTATCTCTCCCTCGTTTGCCAGGAACTCGATCGCCCATTGGTGCTGATCCTCGACGAAATCGACGCCTTGGTCGGCGATTCGCTCGTAAGCGTGCTCCGACAAATTCGCAGCCGCTATGACAAACGTCCAGCCGCCTTCCCACAAAGCGTCATCCTCTGCGGCGTGCGCGACGTGCGCGACTACCGCATCGTGCTCTCCAACCAGGATATCATCACCGGCGGCTCGGCCTTCAACATCAAGGCGGAATCGCTCCGCCTCGGCAACTTCTCCAAGGAAGATATACACGAACTCTACATGCAGCATACGGCAGCCACCGGGCAGGAGTTCGACGAAGCCTGCTTCCCCATGATCTGGGAAGCCACCGAGGGGCAGCCCTGGTTGGTCAACGCCCTGGGCAACGAGGTGACCGACAAGATGAGGGAGAACCGCGACCGCACCGTGCGCATCACCCCCGAGATGATATACAAGGCGCAGGAAGAGATCATCTACCGCCGCGACACGCACATCGACATCCTCCTCGACAAGCTCCGCGAGGACAGGGTGCGCCGCGTCATCGCCCCCATCCTGTCCGGCGAGTATGGCGAGGCGGAGAAGCTGATGAGGGAGGACGACATACAGTACGTCATCGACCTCGGCCTCATCGTCCGCGGCAAGCCGCTGCGCGTGGCCAACGGCATCTACCGCGAGATTATCCCCCGGGAACTGACCTGGGCGAGCCAGCAAACTCTCGTCCAGCAACCCGAATGGTACATGAACGCCGACAACTCCCTCAACATGGAGAAGCTGCTCGTGGACTTCCAGCAATTCTTCCGCCGGAACGCCGACGCGTGGATAGAGAAGTTCGACTACAAGGAGAGCGGCCCGCAGCTCTTGCTGCAAGCCTTCCTGCAACGCGTGGTGAACGGCGGCGGAAACATCGACCGCGAGTACGGCCTGGGCCGGGGCCGCACCGACCTGCTCATCCGCAAGCCGCTGACCGACCATTACGGCGGCCCCATCCAGTACGTCGTCCTCGAACTAAAAATAAAGCGAGGCGAGCAAGAGAAGACCATCCAACGCGGACTGGAACAGACCTCGGAATACATGGACCGCTGCCCCGCGGACGCGGAGGGTCACTTCATCCTCTTCAACCGCGACAAAGGCGTGGCGTGGGACGAGAAGATCTGGCACCGCCGGGAGCAGTACCGCGGGCGGGTGATCACGGTGTGGGGAATGTAAGCATCAACGCAGCGTTAGCTTCGGACGCTATCGTAGCGAAGCGCATTCGGACAAAGCGAAATTCATTAGACGCGGATGACACGGATAACACGGATTAATCTATTTTAAATCCGCGTTATCCGTGTCATCCGCGTCTAATATGATATGCCCGCCGGAGCGGTTTTGTCTGTAAGCGTAAACTTTTGAATGGACAGATAAACCTTTTCGCCGAAATCCGTAACCTTTCTGGCAGAATCGGAAAGGCGGCGAGGGGATAATGCCCTTATCTTTGCGGCATAAAATCTCTTAGTAATCCCTAAATTTAATTGTCCCAAGTATGAAAAATGACAGATTAGTAAGACAAGGAAGGATGGCCCGGCTCTACGTCGCGCTCTCGCTTCTGTTGTTCGTTACGGGAGGATTGCGTGCGCAGAACCTCCAAATCACCGGAATGGTGACCGACGAGCGGGGCGAGAGCCTCACCGGCGCCACCGTGGTTATCAAAGGTACATCGGTAGGTACCAGCACCGATATCGACGGTCGCTACACGCTGCAGGCGCCCCGCTCGGCCACGCTGGTGTACTCTTTCATCGGCTACGTCAGTAAGGAAGAGGCGGTGAACGGCCGCGCACATATCAGCGTACAGCTGGACGAGGCTCGGGCGGGCCTCGACGAGGTCGTCGTAGTAGGTTACGGCGTGCAGAAGAAATCGTCCGTTACCGGCGCCATCGCCCAAGTGAAGTCGGAAGACATGGAGAACCGCACCATCACCCGCCCCGAGCAAGCGCTGCAAGGCAAGGCGGCGGGCGTGCAAGTCATCCAGACCTCGGGCGCGCCGGGCAGCACCCCGCAGGTGCGGGTGCGCGGATACAGCTCTAACGTCTCCTCCTCGCCCCTCTTCGTGGTCGACGGCGTGCGGATGTCCGACATCGGGGGCATCGACCCCAACGACATCTCCTCCATGGAGGTGCTCAAGGACGCCGCGTCGGCGGCCATCTACGGCGCCGAGGCCGGCAACGGCGTGGTGCTCATCACGACCAAGAAAGGCGCTCCGGGATTCGTGAAGATCAACTACGACTTCCAGTACACCTGGCAGAACCTGGCGCGCATTCCGCAGATGCTCAACTCCTCGCAGTACATCGACTACATGACCGAGGGCGGCTACTATCCGCTGGTCGACATCATGACCAAATGGGACGGAGCGACCAACACCTCGTGGGTGGACGCCTCCTTCGAGACGGCGCAGATGCAACGCCACAACCTCTCGTTCGAGGGAGGCAACGACCGCGGTACCTATTACCTCTCGCTCTCCTATCTCAACAACGACGGCATCGTGAAGGGCGACAAGGACCTGTACAAGCGCCTCACCGCCACCATCAACGCCGACTACCGAATCAAGAGCTGGCTCAAGGTGGGCAGCACCAACATGATCGAGAAGTACGACGTGCAGTCCGTCTCCGAGAACAACGAGTACGGCTCCCTGCTGGCCTCCGTGCTACAACTCGACCCCCTCACCCCCGTGTTCTACACGCCCGAGAACCTGACCAGCGACATGCGCAACGCCATGAACAACGGACGCACCCTGCTCACCGACGCGAACGGGAACTACTACTCCGTCTCCCAGTTCTACACCTCGGAGCAAATGCACCCCCTCATCATGCGCGACCGCACCACGTCCAAGAACGGGGGATTCACCGTCAACGGCTCGCTCTACGCCGACTTCACCCCGTTCAAGGGATTCACGTTCACCTCGCGCTTCGGCTACCGCCTCTCGGGCGGCAACAGCTCCACCTACAACCATCCCTTCTACGGCAACGCCACGCAGAGCCGCGACTACGCCGACGTAAGCTCCACCACCTCCAACAACATCTACTACCAGTGGGAGAACTTCGTGAATTACCAGCGCGCCTTCGGCAAGCACGACGTGGGCGCCATGGTGGGTATGTCGTTCCAGAAGACGCAGAGCAACTATACCTACGGCGGGCTGACGGCCGACGGCGAGCACGCCATACTGAAGGACGACCCCCTGTTTGCCTACCTCAACTACGCCTCGGCCTCCGCCACGCGTAACCTGGGAGGCGAAGAGAGCTTCACGGCGAAGACCTCCTACTTCGGGCGCGTCAACTACAACTACGACAACCGCTACTTCCTGCAGGCCTCGCTCCGTGCCGACGCCGCCGACCTGGCCTACCTGCCGGCCGAGAACCGCTGGGGATACTTCCCCGCCGTCTCCGTGGGGTGGGACATCTCCCGCGAGGCGTTCATGAAGAGCTCCTCGCAGTGGCTCTCGCAGCTCAAGCTACGCGCCAGCTGGGGACAGAACGGCTCGCTCGCCGCGCTGGGCGGATACGCTTACAGCACCGACATGTCCAGCGCCGGCAACTACCCCTTCGTGAGCGGCAATACCTACGTGCTCGGCGCGCGCCCTACCACGATGGGTAACAAGGACCTGCGCTGGGAAACCTCCACGCAGTTCGACATCGGCTTCGACTCCCGTTTCCTCAACCAACGCCTGTCGTTCAGCATGGACTACTACGTCAAGAAGACCAAGGACCTGCTCGTGGGAGGCACCACGCCGTCGCTCTCCATCGGAGGCACCGCGCCTGTCATCAACGCCGGCAGCGTGGAGAACAAGGGTGTGGAGTTCGAACTGGGGTGGCGCGACCGGATAGGCGACTTCCACTACGGCATCAACGCCAACCTCTCCACACTGAGCAACAAGGTGACTTTCCTCGATAAGTCGCTCACCCGCATACAGGGCACCACGTTCCACACTTACGGCGGCATCTCCTACTTCGAGCAGGGGTACCCCGTGTATTACTTCCGCGGGTATAAGCTCGACCACATCGACGCCGCCACCGGCAATCCCGTCTTCGCCGACATCACCCCCGACGGCGTGCTCAACGAGGACGACAAGGTGGAGATTGGCGACGCCATACCCAGCATGACCTACGGCATCACGCTCACCGGAGCCTACAAGGGCTTCGACCTCGTGGTGTTCGGCATGGGGCAGGAGGGCAACCAGATATTCAACTGCATCAACCGCCCCGACTACCCGCAGAGCAACAAGCTGAAGAAGATCTGGTACGACGGACGCTGGACGGCCGACAACACCAACGCCACCGTACCCCGCGCCGGAGCGAGCGACCTCGACAAGTACGTCACCAGCGACGCCATGGTATCCGACGGCTCCTTCTTCAAGGTCAAGCAAATCCAGCTGGGCTACAGCCTGCCCAAGCAACTCATACAGAAGGCGTGGCTCACCAACGTGCGGCTGTACCTCTCGCTCGAGGACTTCTTCGTCTTCACCAAGTACCCGGGCTTCGACCCCGAGGCATCGGCCGGATCGGCCATCTCGGCCATGGGCATCGACAAGGGCGCCTATCCTTCGTCGCGCAAGACGATGTTCGGCATCAACGTGTCGTTCTGACTTCCCCCCTCACAGGAAAGAAGAATCGCATAGACAGCGTATAACCTTATAACATTCAAAGAAGATATGAAAATCAGATATTACATCGCCATGCTGGCACTGGCTCTCTTCCCGACGAGTTGCGAGAGCGAGCTTGACATAGAGAAGCACGGTAACCTGGGCGGTATGGACCAGTTTTACCAAACCGACGCCGACGCCGAGAGCGCCGCGGCGGCCATCTACCTCTCCTGGCGTGACGCCTTCTACAACTGGTACTTCGTGAAGAACGCCATGGCCGACGACGCTTGGGCGGGAGGCGGAGCGCGAGGCGACAACGCTGAGATAGAGCAGCTCAACGAGTTCACGTTCGGAACCGAGCACTCGCTCATCGCCGGACTGTACACCAACCTGTACGCCATCATCTACAACGCCAACCTCGTGCTCGACAACGTGGCCGACGACACCGAGGTGAAGCGACGCGCACGCGCCGAGGCCAAGTACTTCCGCGCTTGGTCGCACTTCGAACTGGTGACGCTATGGGCCAACGCGCCCGCCATCGACCACGTGCTCAACTCCAGCGAGTACCGGCAGCCCAACGGCACGCCCGAAACCACCTGGCTGCTGATAGAGACCGACCTTACCGAAGCCATCGCCTCGGGCACGCTGCGCAGCAAGACGGGCGTGAACGACGCCGAGACGGGCAACCGTGTCACTAAGCAAGCCGCCGAGGCGCTGCTGGGCAAGGCCTACGTCTTCCAAGAGAAATGGCCGGAAGCGCAGCAAACGCTCGACAACGTCATCAACTCCAACCTCTACGACCTCTACCAAGGCGACTACGGCGACGTTCTCAGGATGGTGTCCAACAACAACAGCGAATCCATCATCGAGGCGCAGATACGTTTCGACACCAACAACGCCTACTTCAACTTCTACAACCTGATGGTGGGATGGCGTTTCGACCAGATGGACGCCGGCGCCGTCAACCCCGCCTACGCCGACATCGCCACCGACGCTGGCTACGGATTCATGAATCCCCGCAAGGCGCTGTACGACGCCTTCGTGGCCCGCGAAGGTGCCAACGGCTACCGGCTCAACCAGACCATGAAGCCTTACGACTTCCTCCGCGACGAGATCAACCTGCCCATACGCTCCGGCTCCACGGTGTACGGCAACGAAGGATACTTCTACTGGAAGAACCGCATCTTGCTCAGCGAGAGCATCATGGGCTACCCCAACTTTCGGGGCTGGCAAGCCGCCAACCTGCGGGTGATGCGCTACGCCGAGGTGCTGCTGCTCGCCGCCGAGGCGCAGCTGCACGGGGGCGACGCGGGCAAGGCCCTCCGCTACGTGAACCGCATACGCACCCGCGCCCAACTCCCCGAACTGGGCAGCGTGACCATGGACGACGTGAAGATAGAGAAGCGCCTCGAGCTGTGCGACGAGGGCTGCCGCTACCAGGACCTCGTGCGCTGGGGCGATGCCGAAAGCGCGCTCAGCCAGCAAGGCAAAGAGGTCAAGAGCTTCAACGGCACGCAAGCCTCGGTAGCCTTCACCAACAGCACCTTCGGCTTCCAGGCCAAGCATAGATTGCTGCCCATACCCGGACGGGAGATTATGCTCAACGAGAATGTGACGCAGAACGAAGGATGGTAAAATCGCGTCACCGGTAAACCATTCCTCCAGATATTCATCATATATATAATATAAGGTATGAAAAGCATTATAAAGTCATTCGCCGCCGCGGCAGCCATCGTGCTGCTCGCCGGATGCGGCAACGATTACATTGACTCGCTGGACGGACGCTACCCCGCTCCGGAAGAGTACACCCTCACCTCGCTCGTCGCGCTGAACGTCGACAAGCAGGACGGCGGCAAACGCCTCATCAACGTGCAGCTGTCGGGCGACGCCGGTGCGCTGTTCAACGTCACCTTCGTGACCAACGCCTACAACCTGCTGCCCAAGGGCTACACCATAGCCGGTGCGGCCCAAGCCGTCAACGGCAACTACGTCGCCGGTATCAGCACATTCAACGGGCAGGCCATCACCGCCGGCGTCATCGACGTGACGTTGAGCGGCGAGAGCCACTACGTCATCAAAGGTACGCTGCAGCTGGCCGACAACACCTTCGTACGCCTCGGCTACGAGGGCGACATCGTGTTCCCGCTCGACCCGCCAACGGTTACTTATCAGGTAGAGACAAGTGCGCCTTACTACTACACGCTTGACGGAGCTACTTACCTGCCGCTGGAAGGTTCTAAGCTGAGTAAGGTCACTGTTTACTCTGATGATGCATTGGCTGCTTACTTCGAGATCGTGACTGCCGACAGTAAGACTTCACTGGCAGGCACTTATCCCGTAAGCGGAAGCATTGCCGATACGAATGGTGCTGTGGTACGTGGTACGTATGTTGACCTGCCTGCTTTGGGCTGGGGTGCGGAAGTTATCAAGGGTGGCTCGTATCTGGCTGCCGATCCTATTCCGGATTATCTGCATGGCGGTACACTCACCATTACCGAAAGTAACGGAGCAGTCACCTTCAGCAGTAACGACCTTACCATTATCGACATCTCTGACCCCAATACGTATGGCGGCACTGCACGACCGGGCACGGTAAGCATCAACCTGGCCAACGCCACGCAAGCCTCCAGCTATACCTATTCCAACGCCGTCACCTCCCCCTACCAGTACACGCAGGACGGCATGAACTACACCACCATCGACGGCACGCAACTGAACGCCATCACCATCTCCTCCAACGGTGAGGTCGTGGCCTACTTCGAGGTGGTCACGGGCGTGTCGCCAGCCTCGCTGGCGGGTAGCTACGCGCTGAGCGACCCCGTGACGGCCGCCGGACAGGTGGTGGTAGGCTCGTACTTCGACATGTCGTGGTTCGGCGGGGCGGGCATCATGGAGACCGGCTCGTACTACATGCAGGACGGGCAGAAGCAGTTTATCCGCGCCGGCGGGGGAGCGCTGACCATCATCGACGACGGCGGCGTGCTCGGCATCACCGGCACCGGCCTCGCGCTGCAGGACATCACCCAACCCATGTGGGCCACGAGCGCGGAGACCGGCAGCGTGAACTTCACCGACGTACAGCCCGAATGAGAAGCGAACAGGAGAGTAAAGTAAACAACTTAATAACGAATGTAACAATGATGAAAAAGAAAACTTTATTGGCTGTGGCGATGATGCTATTCGCCGCGGCGTCGTTCGCGCAGGAAGCCCTGTGGAGCGGCAACGGCGCCATCGTGTCGCCCGAGATCAACAGCGACAACTCGGTGACCTTCCGCCTACGCGCCCCCAAGGCGGCGAGGGTACAGGTGACGGGCGACTTCCTGCCCACGGAGAACCGCAAGTTCGACAACGGCATGTCCTACGACTTCCCCGGCGTGGCTGACCTCACCGAGAAGAACGGCGTGTGGGAGTTCACCTCCGCCCCGCTCCCCTCCGAGCTGTACAGCTACTCCTTCATCGTGGACGGCCTCACCACGCGCGATCCCAGCAACATCTTCCTCTCGCGCGACGTGGTGTCCATCACCAACATCTTCATCATCCCGGGCGACCCGGGCGACCTCTACAGCGTGCGCGACGTGCCCCACGGCACCGTGGCCCGGCGCTGGTACAGCAGCCCCACGCTGGGATACGACCGCCGCATCACCATCTACACCCCACCGGGATACGAGGCCAGCGGCAAGTCGTACCCCGTGCTCTACCTGCTCCACGGGGCGGGAGGCGACGAGGAGGCGTGGATCACCCTGGGACGCACGGCGCAGATCATGGACAACCTCATCGCGCAAGGCAAGGCCAAGCCCATGCTCGTGGTGATGCCCAACGGCAACGCCACGCAGAAGTCGGCCCCCGGCGAGGACGAGCAGGGACTGAAGACGCCCGCCAACCCCTTCGCCAACCGCGGCGCCGCGCGCCCCGAGCCACCCTACAAGCCGAAAAGCTCGTACGAGCTGGCCTTCCCCGACATCGTGAAGTTTGTCGAGACCAACTACCGCGTGGAGAAGAAGAAATCGGCACGTGCCATCGCCGGCCTGTCCATGGGCGGCGCGCACTCGCTCAACATCTCCAAGGAATTCCCCGACCTGTTCGACTACGTGGGCCTCTTCTCGGCGGCCACCATCACCTTCGACATGGGCGACCGCCAGGACAACCCCATCTACCAGAACATCCCGCAGAAGCTCAAGACGCAGTTCGCCAAGAGCCCCAAGCTCTACTGGATAGCCATCGGCAAGACCGACTTCCTCTACAAGGCCAACGTCGACTACCGCAAGCTGCTCGACGACAACGGATACAAGTACGAGTACTTCGAGAACGAGGGTGGACACATCTGGCGCAACTGGCGCATCTACCTCGCCAAGTTCGCACCCATGCTGTTCAATAAATAAAGGAGGAGGCCCGACATGAAAAGACACATATTCCCCTTGGCCGCCGCCGCGCTGATGGCCCTCGTCTCGTGCGATCCGGGCGTGCCCCAGTTAGGCAAAAGCTCGGTGGACGACGTCGTGGCCGCCATGACGCTCGAAGAGAAGGTGCAGCTGCTCATCGGCACCGGCATGGCCGGCGCCTCGGGCGACAGCGCCGTGGTGGGCGAGACGCGCAAGCTCGTGCCCGGCGCCGCCGGCACCACCTATCCCATCCCCCGCCTCGGCATACCCGCCATCGTGCTAGCCGACGGCCCCGCCGGATTGCGCATACAGCCCCGCCGCGAGGGCGACAGCATCAACACCTACTACTGCACCGCCTTCCCCGTGGGGACGCTGCTCGCCTCGACTTGGAACACCGACCTGGTGGAGAGCGTGGGGCAGTCCATCGGCAACGAGGTGCTCGAGTACGGCGTCGACGTGCTGCTCGGCCCGGCGCTCAACATACATCGCAACCCGCTCTGCGGACGCAACTTCGAGTACTACTCCGAGGACCCGCTCCTCTCGGGCAAGATGGCCGCCGCCATGATCAAGGGCGTGCAGAGCAACGACGTGGGAACGTCCGCCAAGCACTTCGTGGCCAACAACCAGGAGACCAACCGGATGGCCAACGACGTCATCGCCTCCCAGCGCACCCTCCGCGAGATCTACTATAAAGGCTTCGAGATAGCCGTCAGGGAGGCGCAGCCCTGGACCGTAATGACCTCGTACAACAAGATCAACGGCACCTACACCTCCGAGGACCGCGCGCTGCTCACCGACATACTCCGCGGCGAATGGGGCTTCGAGGGGACGGTGATGACCGACTGGTTCGGCGGCACCAACCCGCCCGCGCAGGTACATGCCGGCAACGACCTCCTCATGCCCGGCATCCCCCGCCAGTACGACGCCATCATGGCCGCCGCCAAGGACAGCACCCTGGTCATGGCCGACATCGACACCAACGTGCGGCGCATCCTCGAACTCATCCTCCGGACGCCGCGCTTCAAGGGATACGCCTTCAGCAACAAGCCCGACCTGAAGGCGCACGCCGCCGTCACCCGCGAATCGGCCACCGAGGGCATGGTGCTCCTCAAGAACGACAACGCCGCGCTGCCCCTCGCCGCGGGCGTGAAGAGCGTGGCCGCCTTCGGCATCACCTCCTACGAGTTCATCTCGGGAGGTACCGGCTCGGGCGACGTGAACGAGGCGTACACCGTATCGCTCAAGGAGGGACTGGCCAACGCCGGGTACAGCTTCTGCGCCCCCCTGGCCGAGGTGTACGAGACGCACATCGCCGCCGAGAACGAGCGTAACGCCCCCGACCCGAAGAATCCCTACGCCATGTTCATGCCCCGCAAGCGGGCCGCGGAGATCGTGCCCACCCCCGCGCAGTTGAAAGAGAGCGTCGACGGGAGCGACATCGCCCTCGTCACCATCGGCCGCAACTCCGGCGAGTTCGCCGACCGGCAGCTCACCGACGACTACGAGATGTCCGCCATCGAGAAGCGGCTCATCAAGGCCGTGTGCGACGCCTACCACGCCGCCGGCAAGCGAGTGGTGGTGGTGCTCAACATCGGCGGGGTGATCGAGACCGCTTCGTGGAAAGACATGCCCGACGCCATCCTGCTGGCCTGGCAGCCGGGGCAGGAGGGAGGCAACTCCGTGGCCGACGTGCTCAAGGGCGCCGTCAACCCTTCGGGACGACTGCCCATGACATTCCCCCTGGCCTACATGGACATCGCCTCGTCGGCCAACTTCCCGTACGACTACGTGGCGGGCGCCCCCGTCTTCTTCCCCACCGACAGCGTGAAGAAAGAGAGCGTGCGCAACGTGGACTACACCCGCTACGAGGAGGGCATATACGTGGGATACCGTTACTTCGACACCCGGGGCAAGGATGTTTCCTATCCCTTCGGATACGGACTCTCCTACACTACGTTCGAGTACGGCGACCCGCAGCTGACGCCGGCCGACGGCGCCTTCACCGTGAAGCTCGCCGTGAAGAACACCGGCAGCCTGCCTGGCAAGGAGGTGGTGCAGCTCTACGTCTCCGCCCCCGGCGGCCAGCTCGACAAGCCCGCCAAGGAGCTGAGAGCCTTCGCCAAGACGCCGCTGCTACAATCCGGCGAGAGCCAGACCGTCGAGCTGCGCTTCTCCCTCGACGACCTCGCGTCGTACGACGAGAACGCGTCGACCTGGATGGTCGAGAATGGCGAGTACGTCGTCCGCCTCGGCCCCTCCTCGCGGAACATCTTAAAGACGGTGAACTTCCCGGTCAAAAGTAAGCCCCTATCGTGAGCTTTATGTAGGGCGGATTACGCGGATGTATGACTTAACCGTAGCAACGGGCCGAGGCATTGCTGCCTCGGCCCGTTCTACGTAATATGTTACCCTACCAGCCACTCCCCTATCGTGCGCGTCTCCTTGCTGAAGGCGGCGCCTATCTTCACTAACCGCTTGCCGCTGGCGTTGTAGGGGATGAGGTATCCTTTCTCGTCGATCTGCCGCAACGCGTCGGCCGCCGTGCCGTAGCCTATCATCTTGAACTCGAAGACGTAGACGGTGCCGGCGATCTCCACCACGAGGTCGGCACGGCCCTTGGCTGTCTGCCGCTCCATGCGCGAGCGTTCGCCCATGAGGGTGAAGAGGATGTAAAGCGCGGTTTGGTAGTAGTTCTCCGACTTCTCCTCCGTGCCGTAAGGAATGTCGGCGAGGAAGGCCTGCAGGCGGGTCATGAAGGTTTCCACGTCGCCTCGATAGAGGTCGCGCAGGAAGATTTTCGAATCGAATTGCTCGTCGTCCCCCTTGGGGAAATAGAGCGGTAGCAGGTTTTCCAGGAAAGCTATCCTGACCTCCTCGTTGGGGAATCCCAGCGTGTACAACTCCAGCACGGGGTCGTAATCCAGGATGGTAAGGTATCCACTTTGGAACATGAAGGGAATAAGGTTGTCCGAGCCTGCACGGTAGTCGGTAAACCTGGATTGCGAGACGAGTATGTTGCCCTCCAGGTTGGGGACGTCGATGTCCCCCGCCTTGATGAGTTTCACCAGGAACGTGGGAGTTCCGGTGTGCGACCAATAGTAGGCGTATCTCGATTGGTCGAGCGTGTTGAGCACGCTGAATGGGTTGTACACTCCCTCGGTGTTTTCGCAGAAATGGTAGCCGTCGTACATCCGTCGCATCTTCGCCAAGGTCTCCTCGTAAGTGACCTGTCCCGCTCCAGCCAAGGCATGCAACTCGGGCTGGAAATCACGCACAAGCTCCGTCTCCGTGATGCCGCAGATGCCGGCGTATCGCCTGTCCATGCTGATGTCCTTGGGCTGGTTCATCCCGCTGAATACGCCGGCCTGGCCGAACTTCGTCACGCCCGTGAAGAAGAGGAGGCGGAGGTAGGGGTCGGCGCTCTTGAGCACGCCGTAGAAGGCTTGGAGCTGGGGACGTATCTGTTCGTGCAGCTCGGGGTTGCCCATCGTGTCGAGCAGGGGCTTGTCGTACTCGTCGATGAGCACCACCACGCCTTTGCCCGTTTGCCTGTTGGCTCTCTCGATGAGGCCCTTCAGACGGATTGCGGGATCCTTTTCCCGCTCCACCGCCCCCCATTTGTCCTCCAGTGTGGACAGGTTGGAGTCCAATGCGGCCATAAATCCGTCCATGCTCGTGTAAGCGTTGACGTTCATGTCCAGGTGGAACACGGGATGCTCTTCCCACCGTGTCTCCAGCCGTTCGATGGCCAGTCCACCGAACAACTCGCGCTTACCGAGGAAGTAAGCTTTCATGGTGGAGAGCAAGAGGCTCTTCCCGAATCGTCGGGGGCGGCCGAGGAAGTAGGGCTTCCCTTGGTAGGCAAGCCGGTAGATATGCTCCGTCTTGTCCACGTACACGAAATCATTCTTACGAATGTACTCGAAGTCTTGTATGCCGATAGGCAGTGGTCTGCTGTTCATCATATCGTCAGCCTTTATGGGGTTTACGGTACAAAGATACGAATCTATTCCGTTGAATGACCTCGAAAACACGTTATTTTACGGGCTGATAGGCAAGCGGATGGATCTATCATTCCATGAGCACCAGCAAGCTTTCGGGTCCCATGTTGAACAGCAGGTCGACGATGCTGAGGTTGGGGAGAAAGCCCAGCTTCGTCCCGAACACTTGGTAGTAGGGATGGGGGATGAAGTCGGGGTCGGCCTCGCGGAAGTCTTTCTTGGGATGGATCGCTTCGCGGAAGTCCGCCGCCCCGTCGCCGGGCAGTTCCGCATGGTAAGCCCGCGTGCGCTCCACCTTCGGGTGGATGTCTATGAGCGAGCACGCCAGCTCGCGAAGCGCCTCGTTGAAGTCGATGAGGAAGTCGTACCGCCGCTCGTGGTAGAAGGGGTGGAAGTCGTCCCGATAGTACTCGAAGAAGGGCGTGTGGTTGTAGGCCGACTCGATGGCGTTCCAGTGGAGGTGGCGCCAGTTGCCGTGGTCGGATATGCGGATGTCCCTCATCAGGCATTTCTCACTGGCGGGCTTCACCGTGGGGACGGATAGCGCCAGGGGTCCGTTGGGTCCGGCGATGACGCAACGGTTGCGGTAGGTCTGCTTCGTGTAGTGGTCGTACTGCTCCAGGCGGACGGCGTCGAAGCTTGCCAGCTTGGCGTAGTACTCCACCGGGGCGAGGTAGGCTGTGGTGAGGTACACCACGCGCGTGTGTTCAGCCCCCTCCTTCAACGCACCCATTTGAAGATGCGGCTCCAGCGGATCTTCCCGTCGAACCAGCCGCGGTCCTTGTCGAGCGAGAGCCACACCACGATAGGCTTGCCCACCACGTGGTCCTCGGGCACGAAGCCCCAGTAGCGCGAGTCGGCGGAGTTGTGGCGGTTGTCGCCCATCATCCAGTAGTAGTCCATCTTGAAGGTGTATTGGTCGGTCTTCTGCCCATTGATATAGATGCCGTCGTCCTTCAGCTCCAGCTTGTTGCCCTCGTACACGCCGATGCAACGTTCGTAGAAGGGGAGGTTGTCCTCGGTCAGCGTCACGGTGGCGCCCTTGGCGGGAATCCAGATGGGGCCGTAGTTGTCCCTGTCCCAATGCTTGTAGAGGTTCTTCGGGAAGAGGCTCCATGTGCTTTCCGGCAAATCGGGCACCAGGGTGATGTCGCGCACCAGCTTCTTGTTGCCCGCCAGGGTGTCGTACATCTTCTTGGTGAGCGGCAGCATGTAGGTGGAAGTCACGTTGTCGGTATCGTAAATCCCCTGGTCGGCCTTGCTGATGCCCAGCTGCCGGAACATCTCCTCACTGATTCTCGGGACGTTCGTCCGCACGTAGTAGTTCTGCTGCATATCCTCGGGATTGGGCATGGCCACGCCGTTTACCATCACCTGTCCGTTCACGATTTGTAGCGTGTCGCCGGGCAGGCCGGTGCAGCGCTTCACGTAGTTCTCGCGCCGGTCCACGGGGCGCCACAGCACCTTGCCATATTTAGCCTCGTTGGCCAGCACCGCCTTCCGTCCGGCGGCGTAGTACAGGTCGTACACCATACGTTGCTGGCGGCGAGTCTGGTTGTCCATGTCCACGGGTTTGGAGTAGACATCGCGTCCCTCCTGGTACACGATGGAGTAATAGTCCGTCTCCGTCTGCGTGTTCACCGTCACGGTGTCGCCGGCGGGGAAGTTGAACACCACGATGTCGCCCAGCTTCACCTTGCCGAGTCCCGCCGCGCGTTTGTATCCCCAGAGGGGCCAGTCCAGGTAAGAATCCGTGTTGACGATAGGCAGCGTGTTTTGCGTGAGGGGCATGGCCAGGGGCGTGTTGGGCACGCGGGGGCCGTAGCTCACCTTGCTGACGTACAGGAAGTCGCCCACCAGCAACGACTTCTCCAGCGAGGACGACGGGATCTGGTAGTTCTGGAAGAAGTAGACGTTGACGAAGTAGACGGCCACCAAGGCGAACACGATGGCGTCCACCCAGCTCATGATGTATCGTGCGGTGGGATTCTTCAGCTTCCGCCAGAAGGTCCAGGGCACCCGCTTGCTGATGTAGATGTCGAAGATGACGGGTAGCAGGACGATGCCCCACCAGCACCTCACCCATACGAGGAAAGCGATGTAGAGCAGGGCGACGATGATGAACTTGACCCACTGCTTGCGCGTTGCTTGTCTCATAACTATATGATTAATGTATTTACGGAGTTTCTAATCGTTGAGGAAGGGAAACAGGTCGGCCATGCCGAGATAGCCCTCGTGCCCGGCCGTGTACTCGGCGGCCAGCACGGCTCCCAAGGCGAATCCGCCTCGGTTTTTGGCGTCGTGGGTGATGGAGATGATGTCGGCCTCGGATTCGTAGCGTATGGTGTGCAGCCCGAACACCTCACCCTTGCGTATGGAGCTGACGGGCAGTTCGTCGGGCGCGCAGGCGGCGTTGCCGGTCAGCGTGCCGTCGGGCGCTCGCAGGGTGCCTTTCACCCACTTCGTCTTGCGGTCGAGGTCGTGCACGATTTCCTCGGCCAGCGTGATGGCCGTACCGCTGGGCGCGTCGAGCTTGTGCACGTGGTGCGTCTCGCTCATCGTCACGTCGTAGGCGGGAAACTGGTTCATGATACGTGCCAGGTATCTGTTCACCGCCGAGAAGAGGGTCACCCCGAGGCTGAAGTTGGACGACCAGAAAAGCGTCTTCCCACCCTCGGCGCACAGCCGCCTGATCTCCTCGCCATGCTCGGCCATCCAGCCCGTGCTGCCCGACACTAACTTCACGCCGGCGTTGAACGTCCTCATGTAGTTGCCGTAAGCGGCCATAGGGTTGGTGAACTCGATGGCCACGTCCGCCGAGCGGAAGGCGGCCGATCCGAACTCTTCCTGGTTGTCCAGGTCGATGACGCTCACGATCGCGTGCCCCCTCCGGAGAGCGATCTTCTCGATCTCCTTGCCCATCTTTCCGTACCCTATCAATGCGATTTTCATTGTCTTTCTGAATTATGTTCCTATTTTATTGCGGCAAAGATAGGTTTTTTCTACATTTGCTGCACGCATTAACGTATTCTTAACATGGAACACCTGCTGCATTACGTGTGGAAACACAAATTATTCCCCCTGGGGGAGCTACAAACTACGCAAGGCTGGCCCTTGGAGGTCATCGACCCCGGCATGCACAATTCCGACGCCGGCCCCGACTTCTTTAACGCCAAGCTGAAGATTGACGGCACGATATGGGTGGGCAACGTGGAGATCCACACCCGCGCCTCCGACTGGTATCGGCACGGACACGCCGACGACAAGGCCTACAACTCCGTCATCCTCCACGTAGTGGCCGATGCCGACGGGGAGGCACGGCGCGCCAACGGGCAACCCATCCCGCAACTCATCCTGCGGTGTCCCGAACATATCCGTACCCACTACCGCGAACTCTGCCGGGCCGACCGCTCCCCCGTCTGCGCCCCTGTCTTCCCCTCCCTGCCCAAGCTCATCGTGCACGGCTGGCTCACCACCCTACGCGTGGAACGCCTGCAGCAAAAGGCCACGCAGATATACGACCGCCTGAGCCGTCTCGATGGCAACTGGGAGGACGCCTTCTTCGTCACGCTCGCCCGCAACTTCGGCTTCGGGCTGAATGGCGACGCTTTTGAGGCCTGGGCTACCCTCCTGCCATACCGGGCGATAGACAAGCACCGCGACAATCCGTTCCAGGTCGAGGCCTTCTTCTACGGCGTGGCGGGCATGCTCGACGACGCCTTCCTCGACACCGCCTCACGCCGCGACGAATACGTCCTGAGCCTTGCCCGGGAGTTCCACTACCTGAGGCGCAAGTTCGAGCCTTTGCGCGTCATGGACGTCACGCTATGGCGCTTCCTCCGCCTACGGCCCGAGAGCTTCCCCACCATCCGCCTGTCGCAACTGGCCGACCTCTACTGCCACGGCGGGAAGCTCTTCTCCCGTTTGCTGGAGGCCGAGAAAGTGGACGACCTGCGGCGGCTGCTCAACGCCCGCGCGTCGGCCTACTGGGACGACCACTTCATCTTCGGCCGCTCCTCACCCCGGCAAGAGAAGTGGCTGGGGCGAAGCTCGAAAGACCTCATCGTGGTCAATACCGTAGTTCCCTTCCTTTACGCTTATGGCCAGCACAAAGGCAACGAACGGATGTGCGAGCGGGCCGGACGGATTCTCGAAGAGCTGAAACCCGAGAACAACCATATTCTCAAGACCTGGGCCGAGGCGGGACTGCCCGCCGAGCACGCCGCCGACAGCCAAGCGCTGATACAGCTGCGCAAGGAGTACTGCGACAAGCGCAAATGCCTCTTTTGCCGCTTCGGATACGAATTTCTGCGGCGGCAGTAGAAAGGATACGCTCCCGCACGTGCCGGAATACCAAAACTTGTCACTACCTTCGCGGTCGATATCTTAGAAGTAGTCAAACATAGCCTCGATGTCTGTCATGAGAGTAAAGAAGCAGCTATCTGTCGTGCTTGCCGTGTTGTTGGCGAGCCTGCCCGTGAGCGTGCGGGCGCAAGGGGGTGAGGACTTCACGTCGTTTCTCGCCCGCTTCACCACCAGCGCGTCGTTCCAGTACAGCCGGGTCAAGTTCCCGCTGAAGACCCCCATCACGTTGCTCGACGACGACGGGGAGACGGAGCGCACCTTCCCCTTCACCAAGGAGAAGTGGCCGCTCGTCGACAGCGGGACGATGCAGGAAGACCGCATCGAACAGGAAGAGGGTGGCATCTATGTGTCCCGCTTCACCGTGAACGAGCCGGCACGCAAAGTCTTCGAGGCAGGCTTCGAGGAATCCGAGGGCGACCTTCGCCTGGAATTCAACCTCCTGCCCGATGGCAAATGGTATGTGGTGGATTGCTATACCGCTTGGTACTCCAGCGACCTGCCCATCGACGAGCTTAAACAGACCATCCGCTACGTCCAAGAGGAAAATGCGGCCTTCAAGGCGGAAAACCCGTAGGGAACAAATCCCGGGAACCCCTTATCCCCTTTAGTCAAGCGATGGCAGCGCGATAAGTCGGGGCTTAGAGATGAGGGGAGGTTCACCACAGATTACACAGATTCGCACAGATTATATCATTAAAGTTTCCCGATTTCGTCAATGCGCCACCCATTTCTTCTCACCCCCTCGAAGAGGCGTTAGGCAAGGATCTATCCCGGAGACGCGAAAGCTTTATGCAAATCCGCATGAGACGAAAAGCTCGGGCTTTTTTCTTCATTCCCGAAGTATGATTACAAAAGCTCGGGCTTTTTTCTCCATTCCCGAAATCTGATTACAAAAGCTCGGGCTTTTTTCTCCATTCCCGAAATCTGATTACAAAAGCTCGGGCTTTTTTCTCCATTCCCGAAGTATGATTACAAAAGCTCGGGCTTTTTTTCCCATTCCCGAAATCTGATTACAAA
>JAISIZ010000081.1 GCA_031261785.1 Mediterranea sp. (in: CFB group bacteria) | reverse complement strand
ATAGCGCCTTAAACTCCCCTCCACATCCTCCAGAACTAACCGTCCCTCGGGTTCCACATCGACAACGCGCGCCATAAATTCGCCGTCGGCATCCCTGTACGGATGCGTCCCCTCGCGTCGGAACAGCGACAATTTGTAACGATCGGCGATAGCGTCGGCCGCTCCCTCGCGTAGCTCTTCGAAATAAGCGCTGATACGTAGCAAGATGTCCCGGAGCATCGACGGCAGCTCGTGCTCCTCGCCTGTGATCTGTCGCAACGACACGGGATTGGGGGCACTTCCGGCAAACGCCTCTTGGTTGACGTTCAGCCCGACGCCGGCCACGCTCTGGCTGACGCGTCGTCCCAGCAAGTCGTTCTCGATGAGGATGCCACATATCTTCCGCTCCCTCCAGTAGATGTCGTTGGGCCATTTGATGCTCACGCCGTCGGTGTATCGCTCCAGCTCCTCCTTGATAGATAGGGAGACGATTTGCGAAATGAGGAACTGTCGCCTCGCCTCCAGGAACGTAGGATAAAGCACGACGCTGAACAGCAGGTTCTTCCCCCGCTCGGCCTCCCACGAATTGCCCCGTTGCCCCCGTCCGGAGGTTTGGTAATCGGCCGCCACGGTGGTCAGCTCCTCCACCGTCCCGTCGGCGCAGAGCCGCCGCAGGTAATTGTTGGTAGATTCCGTCTCGTCGAGATGGACGATGGGAAAAGGGAAAGACGGGCTATTATACTCCATACAGGTTCGACAAGGCCGAGGATTTGCCCACCTGCCTCGTTCCGTGCGGCAGGAGAGGCTTGCGCATACGACGAGCCTTCCAGTCGGACAAATGCCGGTCGACGTCTCGTGCGAAATAGGTTGTTTCTATCAACGTAGTTTCTCCTTGATTTTGCGCGAAGATAGTGATTTCGTAAAAAATCAGGGATAAAACGGACTGAAATTCGTAAAAGCCAGGGGGTGACTGTTCTCGCGAGAATCGCGTGAACCGTTATCAACCTCGCGAACTTTTGGCTCATGCGCGATAGTCCGTGCTTAGCTGGTGGGCACAGCGTATCTCCTCGCAAGCGTTCCTCGATATGAAGTCCATGGCTATCCACCAACCCTTCCCGCACGCACTCCTCAAATACGCCTGCATGTCCGTGATGTCCCACCTAAGCGGGACATCTGTCCCGCGGGCACGGGACTTTTATCCCAGGGGCGAGGGACAGTTGTCCCACGGGCGAGGGACAGTTGTCCCGTGCCTGTGGGACGCGAGCTTCTCTATGGGCATGGTGAAGCCACGGACTATCGCGCATGCCCCGAACCTTTCATGCGGACGACATGGATAGTATCGATTCAGAACATCGGCGGGCGGAAAGCGTCGGGGATGTGCTCGATGGTGAACGGCGCGGATGTGCCCACCACAGTGACGATATCGAAGCGGACAGACATGTCGATGCCGAAAAACTTGATGTAGGTATCCGCCGCCCGCACCGTACGGCGTATCTTCATCGGGGTGACCGCCTCCTCGGGGTTGCCGAAGTCGGTGCTGCTCCGCGTCTTTACCTCTATCACCACCAGCTCGTCGCCGTGCGTGGCCACGATGTCCAGTTCAAAATACCTGTGCCGCCAGTTGCGGTGACGGATGAGATACCCGCTCTTCTCGAGGTAGGCCGCTGCCGCGTCCTCACCCTCTTTTCCCAGCTCGTTGTGTCTTGCCATATCTTTTTTCGCAAAAATACGCTTTTTATTCGTTGTATTTTCGCAGGTAAAAGTAATTTTGCGGCAAATTAGCGCAAAGCAATGAAGAAGAAGCCCCAAAAGCCCGCCGCCAGACCCTGCAAAAGGACCCGAAGGATATGCGTCCAGCTAAGCGACGACGAACAACGCATCGTGGATCGACACCTGAAGCGATACAAAATCACGAACCGCTCGCGCTGGATTCGCGAAACCATCCTCGCCACCATTTACAAAAAGATGGACGAGGACTATCCCACCCTCTTCGACGAACACGAGATGCGGAGGTGAACGCCATGCCGACTGACGATACCCACTTCATGAGGCAAGCCCTCGCCGAGGCCGCCAAGGCCGCCGAACGGGGTGAAGTGCCCGTAGGTGCCGTGGTGGTGTGCAAGGAGCGAATCATCGCCCGCGCCCACAACCTGACGGAGACGCTGAACGACGTCACCGCACACGCCGAGATGCAGGCCATCACCGCCGCCGCCAACATGCTGGGCGGAAAGTACCTGAAGGAGTGCACGCTGTACGTCACCGTGGAGCCTTGCGTGATGTGCGCCGGCGCCATCGCCTGGGCGCAGACGGGACGGTTGGTGTTTGGCGCCGACGACGAGAAACGCGGATTCCGCCGATATGCCGCGGAAGCGCTGCACCCCAAGACCGCGGTAACCGCCGGCGTACTGGCCGACGAATGCGCACGGCTGATGAAGGACTTCTTCGCCGCACGCCGATAAAACAGGAGAGTAGAGACACCAGATTACAGAAAAAACTATAAAACTGTATCGAAAAAAGAGATGTTCCTTTGCGTTACGGGGTCTAAACACTATATTTGCGCCGAACGATTTATATTAATGTTTAAAGCAACACCAAAGAAGTATGAAAACAAAAGTATTTTTAGCTGTCACCGCCGTGATGTTCTCGTTCGCGGTTATGGCCTGCTCGGGTACCAAGAGCGGTAACGCCGCCTCCTCGGCCGACTCTACCGCCACCGAAGCCAGCGCCGCGATGAAGAACGACTCTTGCTGCGTCAAGAACGATTCTTGCTGCGCCAAGAAGGACTCCACCTGCTGCGACAAGAAAGAGGCCGCCTGCACCTGCAAGGACATGGCCAACTGCGGCACCAAGTGCGACGAAGGGTGCAAAGGCAAGTGCTGCGCCGCGGCGAGCGAGGAGAAGAAGTAAGACGCTTCCTCGCCTACCCTACCCTTTTTAAAGCCCGGACAGGACGGGAGATACACGGCCTTCGTTTTCCGACGAGCCGCATATCCCATCCGGTCCGGGCTTATTATTTTTCTTTTCGCCAACCCCTATCGCGTCAGTATCAGGAAGTGATGCCCAAAACGCGATTCCGTGCGGCTATCGGACGCTCCATCGATCACGGGAGCCTCCACGCCCGACAAGAGGCGGACGGGCGATTGCTCGACGTAGGCCTCGTCCCACAGGCCAGCGTCGATGAACGAGCGCAGCAGCAGGCTGCCACCTTCGACCAAGAGCGACTGTACACCGCGCTGGTAAAGGACGTCCATCATGGCCGACAGTGAATCGCCGCCGAAGTCGATCGTGACGTAGGTGAGATTCTCTTCCGGGCACCGCTCGCGGGCGGTAAACACCAAGGTAGGCACGGTGTGGTCGAACAGGTGCCGGTCGGGCGGGAGCAATAGGTTGCGGTCCACCACGACACGTAGCGGATCGCGTCCGTACCAGTGGCGCACGGTGAGCGAGGGGTTGTCCAGCAGCGCGGTATGCGTGCCCACCATGATGGCATCGGTCTCGGCTCGCCGCTTGTGCGCGAGCATGGTGGTGAGGGGCGTGGAGAAGATAACAGGTTGCCCCCCGACGCGTTGGCGGTCGATGAACCCGTCGGCCGATTGCGCCCATTTCAGCGTGATGTAAGGCCGCCGCTTCGTGTGGAAGGTAATGAAGCGCCGGTTCAGATGCCTGCATTCCTTCTCGAGCACGCCCACCACGACCTCCCTACCCGCCGCGCGCAGCTTGCCGATGCCGCGACCCGCCACTTCGGGAAAAGGATCTTGGCAACCTACCACGACGCGGGGAATGCCCTTCGCGATGAGCAGGTCGGCACAGGGAGGAGTCTTGCCGTAGTGCGAGCAAGGCTCCAGGCTGACGTAGATGGTCGAACGCCCGAGCGACGCCTCGTCGCGCACGGAGCGGATGGCGTTGACCTCGGCGTGCGGCCCGCCGTAGCGTACGTGATAGCCTTCGCCGATGATGCGTCCGTCGCACACCACCACCGCCCCTACCATGGGATTGGGCGTCGCGCCCGCAAAGCCGTTCGCTGCCAGCTCCAGGCAGCGACGCATGTATTTTTCTTCTTCCGATATCATGTTCGTTCTCCTTTTTATCGTTACTTTCGCGCAATCAATGCTTCAACCTCGGTATGCATCCCATCACTAACCATATCCACCAGGCGTTGCGGAACCTCTATCCTCCCGAGGAGGTCAGGGCGCTCGCGCGGATCATCTGTGTCGACATGCTCGGCATTCGCGCGATCGACCTTTACGTCGGCAAAGATATAACTTTACTTCCAAGCCAGCAGGCAGAATTGGACGAAACTTTGTCGCGCCTCGCCAAATACGAGCCTATACAGTATATACGCGGCATCGAGGAGTTCCGCGGCAGGCCGTTCAGGGTCAATCCCCACGTGCTCATCCCCCGCCCCGAGACGGCCGAGCTGGTTGACCTCATCATCGCCGACAACGCACGACAGCCTTGCCGCATCCTCGACATCGGCACCGGCAGCGGATGCATAGCCATCACGCTCGACCTCGAGATGCCCGAAGCCACCGTCGACGCCTGGGAGGTATCGGGACACGCCCTCGCCGTGGCTATCGACAACAATGCCGACCTCGGGGCGCACGTGGGGTTCGCCTTGCGGGACATGTTCGACGAGGAAGCCGTGCACACCCAAGCGCCCTACCACGTCATCGTCAGCAACCCTCCCTATGTCACCGAGACCGAACTCGCCGCCGCCGACCCCAACATCCGGTGGGAACCCCGGCTGGCGTTGCATGTCCCCGACGACAACCCGTTGCTCTACTACCGACGTATCGCCCGGATTGGACGTAGCCTGCTGGCCGACGGCGGGAGACTCTACTTCGAGATCAATCAAGCCTACGGACAGCGGATGGCACGGATGCTCGAAGGAGAAGGATATGCCCATATCCGCCTCGTGCGGGATACGTACGGAAACGAACGGTTTGTCGTCGCCACCCCTTTTACCTATATATACGCATGACCGAAGAAGAAGCCTACAACCGGGCCGCCGCCTACTGCGCCGGCGCGGAACGCTGCCGGGCGGAGATCGCCGAGAAAGCCCGGCACTGGGACATTCCCCCCGAGAGCGTGGCACGTCTGCTTGCCCGCCTCGTGGCCGAGAAGTACATCGACGAGGAGCGTTATAGCCGAGCCTACGTGCACGATAAATATCGCTTCGCCAAGTGGGGCAAGGTGAAGATCGCCCAGGGACTGCGCCAGAAGCAGATTCCCACAGACACGGCGCGCCACGCCTTGGAACGTATCGACGACGAGGAGTATATCGACATCCTCAGCGGCCTGCTACTGGCAAAGAGCAAGAGTGTCAGCGCCCGAAGCGAATACGAACGCCACCAGAAACTCATCCGCTTCGCCATAGGACGAGGTTTCGAGCTGAAGGACATCAGGCGATGCATCGACGTGGACGAAGAGGGAGAGTCCGCCGTATAAATATATTAAAAACGAAGCGTAGCTTCACGAACCTACGTCGAAATAGACTATATTTGTGCGCGAAACATATAACATCGAAACGACATGAGAAAAATCGCATTACTCGCGCTGGCGCTGATGAGCGCATGCGGCCTGAGGGCGCAGACGTTCCTCAGCTGGGTGGATTATGTCAATCCCCTGATGGGCACGCAGTCGAAACCGGCATTATCGACCGGCAATACCTATCCCGCCATAGCCCGCCCCTGGGGGATGAACTTCTGGGTGCCGCAGACCGGGAAGATGGGCGACGGATGGACCTACACGTACGACGCCGACAAGATACGCGGACTGAAACAAACCCACCAGCCCAGTCCTTGGATCAACGACTACGGACAGTTTTCGCTGATGCCCGTCACCGGAAAGGCGGTGTTCGACGAAGATCGACGCGCCAGCTGGTTCTCGCATAAAGCCGAGAGGGCCACTCCTTATTATTATAGCGTCTACCTGGCCGACTACGACGTCACCGCCGAGCTGGCTCCCACGGACCGGGCGGCCATCTTCAGGTTCACCTACCCGCAAGCCGACAGCGCTTTCGTGGTCGTCGACGCGTTCGACCGAGGCTCGTACGTGAAGATCATCCCCGCCGAGCGCAAAATCGTGGGATACACGACCCGCAACAGCGGGGGCGTGCCCAGCAACTTCAAGAATTACTTCGTGATGGTGTTCGACAAGCCGTTCGCCTACACTGCCGCCGTGACCGACGGACGGATCGACACCTCCAGCCTGGAGACCACCACCAACCACGCCGGAGCGCTGGTAGGTTTCAGCACCAGCCGTGGCGAGCAGGTGAACGTACGGGTGGCCTCGTCGTTCATCAGCCCCGAACAGGCCGAGCTGAACCTCAATGAACTGGGCATTGGCTTGGAGTCTCCGCCAAGTCTGGAAAGTATAGCCTCTTTAGGGATCATGGACTGGAACACGGCACTGGGACACATCAGCGTGGGCGAAGTAGGGAAAAGCTCCTTGGGCGACAACGAGAACATCGACCATAAGCGTACCTTCTACACCTGCCTCTATCGCTCGCTGCTCTTCCCTCGCAGCTTCTACGAGATCGACGCCGAGGGACGAGTGATGCACTACAGCCCTTACAACGGCCAGGTGCTGCCAGGCTACATGTTCACCGACACAGGCTTCTGGGATACCTTCCGCTGCCTCTTCCCCCTGCTCAACTTAGTGTACACCCCCATGGCCGAGAAGATGCAGGAAGGATTGGTCAACGCCTACTTAGAGAGCGGATTCCTACCCGAGTGGGCCAGCCCAGGACACCGCGACTGCATGGTGGGCAACAACTCGGCCTCCATCGTGGCCGACGCCTACCTGAAAGGCCTGCGCGGATACGACATCGACAAGCTGTGGGAAGCCGTGAAGCACGGGGCAAACGCCGTGCATCCCCAAGTGTCGTCGACCGGACGGCGAGGTTACGACTACTACAACCGGCTGGGCTACGTGCCCTACAACGTGGGCATCAACGAGAGCGTGGCACGCACGCTGGAGTATGCGTACGACGACTGGTGTATCTACAAGTTGGGGCAGGCGCTGGGTCGGCCGAAGGAGGAGATCGAGGTCTACGCCCGCCGGGCAATGAACTACAAGAACGTGTTCGACCCTGCCCGCAAGCTAATGCGGGGACGCAACGCCGATGGCACGTTCCAGTCGCCGTTCAACCCACTGAAGTGGGGCGACGCCTTCACCGAGGGCAACAGCTGGCACTACACCTGGTCGGTGTTCCACGACCCGCAAGGGCTGATCGACCTCATGGGTGGCCGGAATGCCTTCAACCAGAAGATGGATTCGGTGTTCACCATCCCCCCACTCTTCGACGACAGCTATTACGGCGGCGTGATTCACGAGATACGCGAGATGCAAATCATGAACATGGGCAACTACGCCCACGGCAACCAACCCATCCAGCATCAGATCTACCTCTATAATTACTCCGGACAGCCGTGGAAGGCACAGAAACTGATCCGCAAGGTGATGAACAAGCTCTACGCCCCCACTCCCGACGGATACTGTGGAGACGAGGACAACGGACAGACCTCCGCCTGGTACGTCTTCTCCGCCATGGGCTTCTACCCCGTATGCCCAGGCTCCAACCAGTACGTGTTCGGAGCGCCCTACTTCAAAAGGATGGAACTCACCCTGGGCAACGGCAAGCAGCTGAAGATAGAGGCCGAGAACTTCGACGACGCGGACGGCATCCACGACTATGTCGCCTCCATACGCATTGGCTCCAACATCAGCACGAAGAATTTCATCACCCACGAGGAGCTGACGAAAGGCGGGAAACTGACATTCAAGATGAGCCGCGAACCCAACAAAGAACGAGGAGCGAAACGGGAGGACGCTCCGTATTCTTTCTCCAACGAATGGAAAGAGTGAGTGCCCCTCTCGCCACGCCAGCTCGTCCCCTTGTCAACGAATAAACATCACATTAATAACTTCTTTAAAAAACAATGTATGAAAAAGATGTATCTATGGGCTGTTGCCGCCCTATCACTGGCATCCTGCGCGCCGACAGCCGAGAAGGCGACCGAGTCCGGTCTGCTGCGCAGTAATTTCCAGACGGAAGTGGACGGAAAGAAGACCGACCTGTACGTGTTGCGCAACAAGAACAACATGGAAGTGTGCGTCACCAACTTCGGCGGACGCATCGTCTCCGTGATGGTACCCGACCGCACGGGCCAGATGCGCGACGTAGTGCTCGGCTTCGATTCCATCCAGGACTATATCAACGTCCCCTCCGACTTCGGCGCCACCATCGGCCGCTACGCCAACCGCATCGGGCAGGGCAAGTTCACGCTCGACAGCGTGGAGTACCAATTGCCCAAGAACAACTTCGGGCACTGCCTGCACGGCGGTCCCAAGGGGTTCCAGTACCGCGTGTTCGACGCCACGCAACCCAACCCGCAGGAGATACAGCTCACCTACCTCGCCAAGGATGGCGAAGAGGGATTCCCCGGTAACATTCAGTGCAAGGTCACCATGACGCTGACCGATGACAACGCCATCGACATCGCGTACGAGGCCACCACGGACAAGCCCACCATCGTGAACATGACCAACCACTCGTACTTCAACCTCGATGGGGATGCACGTAGCAATGCCGACCACCTGCTCATGATAGATGCCGATACCTATACGCCGGTGGACAGCACCTTCATGACCACCGGTGCCATCGACTCCGTAGCGGGTACCCCGATGGACTTCCGCATCCCTACGCCGGTAGGCAAGAACATCGACGACTTCGACTTTGTACAAATCAAGAACGGACACGGGTTCGACCATAACTGGATACTCAATACCAAAGGCGATGACACCAAGGTGTGCGCCTCGCTCGAGTCGCCCAAGACGGGCATCCTGCTTGATGTCTATACCAACGAGCCGGGCATACAGGTGTACAGCGGCAACTTCCTCGATGGCACGATAAAAGGTAAGCACGGCATCGTGTACAACCCACGTGCCTCCGTCTGCCTCGAGACACAGAAGTATCCCGATTCGCCCAACAAGCCCGAGTGGCCCTCGCCTGTGCTCCGTCCCGGAGAGACCTATCACAGCCACTGCGTCTTCCGCTTCTCGGTGGCGAAATAGTGGTAACATTGAGGCAAGCCTTGTGTGTTGAGGCTTGCCTCAATGCTGCCTATGTTAGGCTTATTTAAACTTCCTCACTTCCTCTATACTATTTGGATAAATTATGAGGCAAGTGCACCGTTTATTGAAGAAGAAGCCTTATTTTTGCAGCATGTTGCGTTTTAAGAACCATACCGCACGGCGATTCGTTCGCGAGGCTCTTCCGGTACTCATGCTGGTGGCCCTGCTCTATTCGTGCGCCAGCATCGGACGGCCCGACGGCGGCCCGTTCGATGAGACCCCTCCTCGTTTCCTAAGCAGCACACCCGAACCCGGTGCGCTGAACAACCATCGGAAGAAGATTACCCTCCACTTCGATGAGTTTATCAAGCTGGAGAAGGCTAACGAGAAAGTGGTTATCTCGCCCCCACAGATACAACAGCCCGAGATAAAAGCATCGGGCAAGAACATACAGGTGAACCTACTGGACACCCTCAAGCCCAACACCACCTACTCCATCGATTTCTCGGACGCCATCGAGGACAACAACGAGGGGAATC
>JAISIZ010000067.1 GCA_031261785.1 Mediterranea sp. (in: CFB group bacteria) | reverse complement strand
CGAAACTCATTAGACGCTGATGACACGGATGACACGGATCTAAAATATATAAATCCGTGTCATCCGTGTCATCAGCGTCTAAAAAATCATTGCACAAAATTACCCCGCACGAGGTATAACGTTTTCACCGCATTGATTAGCCTATTTTTCACCTCTCTGAATACGCCTCCACACCTCTTTCCACATGTAGAGAAAGAAGTCGGCGACGTGATTAGCGGTCATAGCGCACCTACCGTTTGGGGTGACGCGCTTAGGTGGATGCTTACGGATAAAATAAAAGAGACTTCCAACCCATGGAAACTCTTTCCGCACGGCTCGTACGGTGTCAACAATCGTGAGCAAGCCCAAAAAGGTGTCATGCAAGAACCTATCCGGAGACGCGAAAGCTTTATGCAAATCCGCATGAAACGAGAAGCCCGGGCTTTTTTCTCCATTCCCGAAATCTGATTACAAAAGCTCGGGCTTTTTTCTCCATTCCCGAAATGTGATTACAAAAGCTCGGGCTTTTTTCTCCATCCGCGAAATGTGATTACAAAAGTTCGGGCTTTTTTCTTCATCCGCGAAATGTGATTACAAAAGCCCGGGCTTCTCGTTCCTCGCGAATCCGTGGTTGAAATTTGTCGGCCTCGCGAAACCTCCATTCGGCGCGTGAGAACTTTGCGGATCAGCGAAGATTCGCCCACGACGACACGGATAGTGCCGGAACTCTCCTTCTTCCCGCATACATACAAGACACAAGGTCGCGACTTTCTCAGCTTGCGCCACCACGCCACCCTATTTTGGACCATAACGTAGAGACACCAGTGAAAGCCTGTGTTTATACTGTGTCGTCTCCTCTGCAACTTCAAAGGCAGTGTAGAGGGCGGCGCCGTGTCCTTAGGGGTCGTGCGTGAGGTAGCACATCCACGAGACATCCTTGCGGGAGGATCTCCGTATCGCACGGATCCCGTGCGGCGTGCGGGGAGCCATCGCGGCGGCGCGAACTCTCCATGCGGCGTGCGCGGGCTTTTCGCGGTGGCAACAATCGTCCCTGCTCGCGGCATAGGCTTTCCGCGGTGGCGCGAAGTGTCCATGCCGCCAACGCGAGGGGTTCGCGGTGGCGATAATCATCCCTGTTCGCGGCATGGGTGTTTCGCGGCGGCGCGAGGGTTCCGTGCCGCCAGCGTGAGGTTTTCGCGGAGGTGCGAAAGGCCGCCGATTCCAGTATCTCGCGAGTGTACGGCTTTATAAAGATGGCACAAGACAAACACAGAATATTCCCGGCGCGCCTTCATCTCATGAATAAGGAATAGTTTTAAACTGAAAATCATAATGTATATTAAAAAATAGCGAGAAAATACGTTGTGCAAGATATATGCCTATCTTTGCCGCGGAATCTTTTGTGATAGAGCGAGATATAGATCTAAGAGTATTTATTTATATTTTATTCCTATAGTATAAACATTTTAATAAACGTAATTATGAGAAAAAACAATTTAGTGTATGTATGTATGTATGTATGTATGTATGAGTGTGCTATTCTTGGCGTGCTCCGATCCGATGGTTGACTTTGAAGCGGACAATCAAGTACCAATGACGAAAGAAGGAGCTTTTGATCGACTAAGTTTCGCCGATCCATCAGCTTTGGAAATGGCTATCAAAAATGGAAATGTTCCATTGACGAGGAGTGGGCGGAAATTCGTGAGCCTCTTGAGCAAAGCCCCTGTGACGCGAACAGATAGGCCCTTGGAACTGGACACTGCCCTTACCTATTACGAGAAATTGGGTTACGACAGTCTCGTGCCAAACGAGAAATTCGCCGCATTGCTAACTCCCGAAGGAGAGCTCGAGGTTGCGGGTAATATCGTGAAAATCACCCCGGAGGGAACTTACATCTGTCCCATCACGTCCGAAGCGGAACTACGAATAGCGATCGGCCTCGACACAGACTCCATAAAAGAGGAAGAGGAAAACCTGATTGAAGATAGATTCTACCAAATCTCGGATGGTGTCTTGTTGTATGACACCTTTGGCGACAAAGCTGTATATGATGAAATTGAGGGATTTACGTACGACAATGTCTCTGACGACGACGAACTCCCTATCGCTTTAGATGCCGATACGGGGCTGCCCATTAATTACAATACTGGAAGTAGTAGTACTTCTACAGCGCCAACTATTCCTGAACCGGATATGAGTACGTTCCCTGTTTTCAATTCGGAAAGCAATGGTGTGATATCAGGCTTTTTTGAAAGTATATTTGGTTCCACCAATGAATACACCGTCAAATTCAGCAATAAGCGAAGAGTAAAAGGATCTTTTTACTTCTACGACTATGGTGTATATTACGAGAGCGGCGTGCAAGGGTGGACAGACAAGAAAAACTTGATTGGATGGAGCAAGACAGCAAGCGATGAGCTGAGAGTGGGATGGACGAATATTGTGCTGAAGAAGAAGGCGCCTACTTATTATCGAGATGGTATGAAAACATTGAGTAATTTAGCGTATTATCCTCCTCAATATATGGAAATAGGAGGCCAAAGGGTGAATGTGGCGACACTTGCCATGCCCGATTATAAGCCAAATTTTTGGGAGAAGGCCATCGCGGAAGGCAGCAAAGCCATAAAATCCTGGTTGAAAAGCGAAAGGCCCGAAATGAATTGGGAGGAGGCGGAAGCGTTTATTGTAGCGACTCAAACTGACCTATATTACTTCCCTAAGCCTCATACTACGATTAAGTTTAATGAAAAGAAATATACTCATGTATTTGCTAATGGTTGGATGACCTTCGTGATTGGTTATAATAGTCAGACAGGATTCTTCGTAAATAGCATAAACCAAAGCAATTATTCAAGTCCTGCGCCATATTTTAAGACCATTGCAGATGCTCTATTCGATAAGAGTAAAAAGACGGAGATTGTCAGTGGAGAAATCTTTGTTTGCGCACGGTTCACTAACGATTGGAGAGGAATGAAGATAATGAAATATAAAGAAGATTGAGCTGTATGAAGAATCGCATAATCATCTTTATCATTTTCCTGCTTTCGCTGCCGTGCGCATTGCACGCCCAATGGGGAGTGAAAGTGGGGACGGGGCTTTCGTCGATGGATTTTGGTAAGTTCAAGCCCGTGGTTTCTATGCAAGTTGGCGGGACGGTAGAAGCGCAGTTGTCCCGAAAATGGTTCCTGATTCCCGAACTTCTGCTGGTTTACAACGGTTCGGACCAGAAAGACGATGGATGGAGTATTCGCGACGGGCAGTTGCGTTTCCTCTCTCTCGAATTGCCGGTGAATCTATCGTTTCGGCCGAAGCTGTCAGCGACGACGAATCTTCTCGTGGAGGGCGGGGTTTATTTCCGATACGCCCTTTGGGGACATCAGAAGATTCATTATTACGATTCTTCTTTCGACGAAGACGGCTCGACTTTCGACAGCTTTGATCGGTATGATCATGGCATCCAGCTCGGATTTGGTCTCCAGGTGAGAAAGTATTATGGCTTGTTGCTGTTCCAGACCGAAACTGTTTTTGGCGATGGCGCAAGAGTTTATCACCGTGCCATCCGCCTGAACTTCGGATACCGTTTTTAAATACTCTTTGTCGCAAATCAAAAAAATTAAATCGATATGAAGAATCGCGTTATTATCTTATTCACAGTTTTATTTTCACTGCCGTGCGCGTTGCACGCCCAATGGGGAGTGAAAGTGGGGACGGGACTTTCGTCGATGGATGGAAGCGAAAATTCAATGGTATCGGCTCAGGTTGGGGGGACGTACGATCTTCGATTATCGCGCAGGTGGTTTCTGGAGCCGGAACTTCAATTAGTCTATTTCGGATATAGCTCTAAAGATAACGGTTTCTCCGTAAAAAGTGGAAAGGTTCGCTTCTTTGCGCTTGAGCTGCCTGTGAATTTGTCTCTTAGACCGAAAATATCTGAGACCATGAATCTTCTTGTGGGAGGGGGGCTTTATTTTCGATATAGTCTTGCGGGAAATGAGAAATACAAGTATTATGACGCATCATTAGATACGGATAAATCTCCTTTCGACGATTTTAATCGTTTCGACATGGGCACTCAATTTCAGGTCGGGCTTCAGGTGAAGAGGTTTTATGGTATATTCTCGTTCCAGCACGGATTATCGCATGCCTATAGGGATGGCTCATTTCATTATCGCAACATCCGCCTGAGCGCGGGATATAGATTCTGATTATTATTCATTCGTGAGGCTATTCCGAAAATGATTCCGGAATGGCCTCACTTAATCTTCTTCTCGCGATGAAAACGAACATTCTACGTATTCTCTTCCTCGTTTCGATCCTTTCGCTCTCCGCAACGATGGGGGCGCAGTCGCGCTTTGCGCTCACTCCGGGCGGTTATTACCAAGGTGGGGGATTTAGCGACGAAGTGCAGGGTATGGGGTTTATGATGGGATTGGAGTATTATCCCGGCAAGACGAAGCGGATATTCAGCGTGGAGCTGCGTTCGCGGTTCGGATTCTATGATTACGACGACGGAACCAATTGGACTGAAGATAGAGATGGAACGCCCAAGCCTCCGCGTAACCCAGGTCCGCCAAGCGTGAAATTTCGCCTGTTCTGTCCCGAGTTGGGCGTGGTGCCCAAAGCGCGTTGGTGGGTGTTTGAAGACGAGCTTGCGCTGTTCGTGGAGACTGAGTTCTCGGCGGGCTTGATGACGGGACGTTTCGGTTATTACGGGGAGCCTACGGCGATAAAGAGCTTCACGGATTTCGTGGCGAGCGCCAAGGGAGGAATCGGCCTAGAATACGTAGACGAGAAGGGGACTCTCGTCGCCTCGCTGGGCGCTTCCTCGCTTAACTTCAGCCGCAGTGTGCGGAAACACGCGCCGCAGAAAAATATCGCGGGCATCCGGGAACCTTATGTGGGGCATATTCCCAAGCTGTTCGCGGCGGTGTGCGTGAATGTCACGATACGGATTCCGCTCAGGTGGTAAATTTCTCGCCAACCCGGATCATTTTCCCCTTCCGTCCGCTCCCCACATCATCTTCGTGCGCAGCGTGTCGAAGAAGCCGTGATTGACGCGCTTCACCACCTTGATGCGGTAGTCGGCCTTGCGGATGGTGAGGCGGGTACGTTCCTGGCAGCTCTCGCTGCTGCCGTCCACGGCGACGAGGAAGTTGTGGCTGCGGCTCTCAACGTCGAGCGTGATCTCCCAGTCGTCGCGGATGACGATGGGGCGGACATTCAGGCTGTGGGGCGCCACGGGAGTGATGACGATGCTGTTGGACTGGGGCGCGATGATGGGGCCACCCACGCTCAAGGAGTAGGCGGTGGAACCTGTGGGAGTGGCTATCACGAGCCCGTCGGCTTGGTAAGTGGTGAGGTGGGCGCCGTTGATGGCGGTGCGGATGCTGATCATGGACGAGCTGTCGCGCTTGAGCACGGCGATTTCGTTGAGGGCGTAGGACGATTCGTCGAGACGGACATCGTCGGGCAGGATGAGTTGGAGCACGCTGCGCTCCTCGAGGCTATACTTGCCGGCGTATATCTCGCGGAAGGTGTCGTCGATCTCTTCGGGCGAGATGTCGGCCAGGAAGCCCAGCCGGCCAGTGTTGATGCCGATGATGGGGATGCCTTTCCGGCCTGCCCTGCGGGCGGCTCTCAGGAAGGTACCGTCGCCCCCGATGCTGATCACCATGTCGGCCTGGAAGTCGTCGCCGTCGAAAAGACGGTCGACCTCGATGGGCATACCCACCTCCCCGACGAGGAAACGGTAGAAGTCGGCACACATCGATATAGTGGCGCCAAGCTCCTTTAGCGTCTGGCACAGCCGGAGGGCGTGCGAGGACTTCTTGGCCTGATAGGTATTTCCGAAGATGGCAAATTCCATGAGCGTTCCTTGTTTATATTTAGACTGCAAAATTGGCATTTCTACTCCAATCTACCAAGAAAGAAGCAAGAAAGTGTCCAATATTATTAGGCATCTTACTGGAATATTCGTATTTTTGCGGCTGTTATAAACAAAAAGTATGACCCAACTAAGTGTAATCCTACAGATGGATATGCTCGACATGGCCGCCAAGGGCGGCTGGATCATGATCGTGCTGGCCGCCCTCTCGGTGGTGTGTTTCTACATCTTGTTCGAGCGTAATTTCGTCATCCGCAAGGCCGGGCGAGAGGACCCGCTCTTCATGGAACGTATCAAAGACTACATCCACAGTGGCGAGACAAAGGCCGCCATCCATTACTGCCGGACGGTGAACACCCCCTCCGCGCGGATGATAGAGAAAGGCATCAGTCGGCTGGGCCGGCCGATGGGCGACGTGCAGACCGCCATCGAGAACGTGGGCAACATCGAAGTGGCGAGGCTGGAGAAGGGTTTGGCCGTGATGGCCACCATCTCGGGCGGAGCGCCGATGCTGGGATTCCTCGGGACGGTGACGGGCATGGTGCGCTCGTTCTACCAGATGGCGAACGCCGGAAGCGGCAACGTGGACATCACCCTGCTCTCGGGAGGAATATACGAGGCGATGATCACTACCGTGGGCGGACTGATCGTGGGCATCATCGCCATGTTCGCCTACAACTACTTAGTGATGCTGGTAGACCGCGTGGCCAACAAGATGGAGACCCGCACCATGGAGTTCATGGACCTGCTGAACGAACCGGGGCACGAACAAACCCGTCCCCTCCCCCACTAATCACTAATCGCTCACCACTAATCACCCCCTCCTCGTGGCACTAAAGAGAAGAAACCGCATATCGCCCCTGTTCAGCATGGCCTCCATGACGGATGTCATTTTCCTGTTGCTGATCTTCTTCATGATCACCTCCACCGCCGTGTCGCCCAACGCCATCAAGGTGCTGCTGCCGCAAGGAAAGCAACAGACATCGGCCAAGCCACTCACGAGGGTGGTCATCGACAAGGAGCTGAACTTCTACGCCGCCTTTGGCAACGAGAAGGAGCAACCGCTCTCCCTGGAAGAGCTGACGCCATTCCTGAAAGCGTGCGCCCAAAAAGAACCGGAGATGTACGTGGCGCTCTACGCCGACGAATCGGTCCCCTACCGAGAGATCGTGCGGGTGCTGAACATCGCCAACGAGAATCACTTCAAGATGGTGCTGGCCACGAGAATGCCCGATGAGTAAGCCGACGGCCTCGACGGCTATATAGATAGGTAGATAGATCGAAACGTTGAAGAAAGAACGATACATAGGAATCTTGGGGACGCTGCTTGTCCACGCGTGCGTTGTCGCCCTTCTGCTGCTGCTGGCTTTCACCGTCCCGCAGCCCGACGAAGAGGCGGGAGGCGTGGCCGTGATGATGGCCGACGCGGAAAGCGCCCACGGCTGGGACGACCCCTCGCTGGTGGACGTGGACGTGATGGAGGAGGAAGCCCCCCAAGCGCCCCAAGTGCCCGATGGACAGGAATTGCTGACGCAGACCGAAGAGGAGAGCGTAACCATAAAGCCCAAGCGGAACCCAGCGGAACCAAGCCCTGCCGAGAAAGCCGCCGAGGCGGAACGATTGGCCAAAGAGAAAGCGGAACGGGAACGAAAAGCCGCCGCCGAGGCCATCAAGAAGAGCACGGCCAACGCCTTCAGCCGAGGGGCGAAGATGGATGGCAACCAGGGAACGGCCAACACCGGGACAGGGAGCGAAGGAAGCCCGGACGGGAACGTCCCCACCGGAGCGAAGGCCGGAACCAACGGCCAGGTGGACTTGCGAGGACGTTCGCTGCGGGGCGCCGGATTACCCCTCCCTACCTACCGGGTGCAAGAAGAGGGGCAAGTGATGGTGAACATCACCGTGAACCCCGCCGGAGAGGTGGTGGCGGCCAGCGTCGACCTGCAAAAGACCAATACGCAGAACGCCGCCTTGCGGAGAGCAGCCGTGGAAGCGGCCCGGAAAGCCCGCTTCGACGAAGTGGACGGGGTGAGCAACCAGATGGGAAGCATCACCTACTTCTTTAAACTGAAATAACGACAGGGCGAACCCGCATGGAGAGACCTTGTCGCCAACATAGTAAAGACATAGTAACAAGAACAAAAGTAGAAAGAGAAAATTATGGGAACAGTGTATGCCTTTTTCGCGGACGGCTTTGAAGAGATTGAAGCCTTGACCGCCGTCGACACGCTAAGACGTGCCGGACTAAATGTGGAGATCGTATCCGTCACCCCGAACGAGATCGTGGTGGGGGCGCACGACGTGTCGATACTCTGCGACGTGAACTTCGAGAACCGCGACTTCTACGACGCGGAGCTGCTGTTGCTCCCCGGCGGCATGCCGGGCGCCGCCACGCTGGGCGAGCACGAGGGACTGCGCAAGCTGTTGCTCGGCTTCGCCGCCAAGGAAAAACCCATCGCCGCCATCTGCGCCGCGCCCATGGTGCTGGGAAAGCTGGGCCTGCTGAAGGGCAAGAAAGCCACCTGCTACCCCGGCTTCGAGCAATATCTCGAAGGTGCCGAATGCGTGAACGAGCACGTGGCGCGCGACGGGAACATCATCACGGGCATGGGACCCGGCGCCGCCATGGAGTTCGCGCTCGCGGTGGTCGACATGCTGGTGGGTAAAGAGAAAGTAGACGAACTCGTAGAGGCGATGTGCGTGAAGCGTTGAATCGCACGTACGATTCCCGCATGGACAAATACGCGATCATAGTGGCCGGAGGCAAGGGCTTGCGCATGGGAGGCGACCTTCCCAAGCAATTCCTTCCTCTCGGCGGGAAACCTGTGCTTATGCGTACGCTGGAAGTGTTCCGGCGGTACGACGCCGCGTTGCGCCTCATCGTGGTGTTACCCCGTGAGCAGCAACCGCTATGGGAGCGGCTCCGCGAGGAACATCGGTTCGAGATAGGGCACCTGGTGACCGACGGCGGCGAGACACGCTTCCACTCCGTACGCAACGGACTGGCGCTGGCGAAAGGCCCCGGGCTGGTCGGCGTGCACGACGGCGTGCGCCCGTTTGTCGACATCGACGTGATAGGCCGTTGCTACGACGAGGCGGCAAAGCACCGGGCTGCCGTGCCCGTCGTGGAGGTCGTCGAGACATTGCGACACCTCAGGGGCGACGCGAGCCAGACGGTCGACCGTGCCGACTACCGCATGGTGCAGACACCGCAGGTGTTCGACCTCGACCTCCTGAAACGGGCCTACGGGCAAGCGTACTCCCCCCGCTTCACCGACGACGCCTCGGTGGTGGAAGCCTTGGGCGAGGTGCCCATACGCCTCGTTCCCGGCAACAGGGAGAACATCAAGATCACGACCCCCTTCGACCTGAAGGTAGGCAACACCCTCCTGTAGCCCATGTTCGACTTATCCACACGAGACATCAAGTTCATCAGCGGCGTGGGACCGCAGAAGGCTGCCGTGCTCGCCAAAGAGGTGGGCGTCCGCTCCCTGCACGACCTCATCTACTACTTCCCCTACAAGTACGTGGATCGCAGCCGCGTCTACCGCGTGAACGAGATAGACGGCAACATGCCCTACATACAGCTGAAAGGGCAGATACTCGGTTTCGAGACGGTAGGCGAAGGACGCAAGCGACGGCTCATGGCACACTTCACCGACGGCACGGGCGTGGTCGACCTCGTATGGTTTCAAGGCATCAAGTACATCCTGGCCAAATACAAGACGCACGAAGAATACATCGTCTTCGGCAAGCCCAGCGTATTCAACGGACGCGTCAACCTGGCACATCCCGACATCGAGAAGAAAGACGAGCCGAAGCTCTCCGCCGTCGGCCTCCAACCCTACTACAACACCACGGAGAGGATGAAGCGCGGCTTCCTCAACTCGCACGCCATCGAGAAGATGATGACCATCGTCATCGGCGGGATGAACGATCCCCTGCCCGAGACACTCACCCCGCGGATACTGGCCAAGCACCACCTCATGCCACTCACCGAAGCCATCCGCAACGTGCACTTCCCGCCCAACCCCGAGGTGTTGCGCCGGGCACAGTATCGCCTCAAGTTCGAGGAACTCTTCTACGTACAGCTCAACATCCTCCGCTACGCCAAAGACCGCCAACGGAAATACCGAGGCTACGTATTCAATAAGGTAGGCCAGCGGTTCAACACCTTCTACGAGCGAAACCTACCCTTCCAGCTCACCGGAGCGCAGAAACGGGTGATGAAAGAGATACGCGGCGACATGGGCAGCGGCCGCCAGATGAACCGCCTGCTGCAAGGCGACGTGGGCAGCGGGAAGACCTTGGTAGCCCTGATGAGCATGCTGCTCGCGCTGGACAACGGATACCAAGCCTGCATGATGGCACCCACAGAGATCCTGGCCAACCAGCACTACGAGACCATCAAGGGATTGCTTGCCGGCATGGACATCCGCGTGGAGCTGCTCACCGGCTCCATCAAGGGGAAACGCCGGGAAAGCATACTGGCGGGACTGCTCACCGGCGACATCGACATCCTCATCGGGACGCACGCCGTGATAGAAGATACCGTGCACTTCTCGGCCCTGGGCTTCGCCATCATCGACGAGCAACACCGCTTCGGCGTGGCGCAACGTGCCCGGCTGTGGAGCAAGAACGCCCAACCGCCCCACGTGCTGGTAATGACGGCCACACCCATCCCCCGCACCCTGGCCATGACGCTGTACGGCGACCTCGACGTCTCCGTCATCGACGAGCTTCCGCCAGGCCGGAAGCCCGTGACCACCATCCACCAGTTCGACGTACAGCGCGAGAGCCTCTATCGCTCCATGCGCCAACAGATCGGGGAAGGACGACAGGTCTACATCGTCTACCCCCTCATCAAGGAGAGCGAGAAGATAGACCTGAAGAACCTCGAGGAAGGCTACCAGCACATCGTCGGGGAGTTCCCCGAATACCAAGTGTGCAAGGTGCACGGCAAGATGAAAGCCGCCGAGAAAGAGGAGCAGATGCAACGCTTCGTCAGCGGACAGGCGCAGATCATGGTAGCCACCACCGTGATAGAGGTAGGCGTGAACGTGCCCAACGCCTCGGTGATGATTATCCAGAACGCCGAGCGCTTCGGCCTCTCGCAACTGCACCAGCTACGCGGACGGGTGGGACGGGGCGCCGACCAGTCGTACTGCATCCTGGTCACCACCTACAAGCTCACCGAGGAGACCCGCCGACGGATAGAGATCATGGTACGCACCAACGACGGCTTCGAGATCGCCGAAGCCGACCTGAAACTACGCGGCCCCGGCGACCTGGAAGGCACGCAGCAGAGCGGCGTGGCCTTCGACCTGAAGATAGCCAACATCGTACGCGACGGGCAATTGCTCCAATACGTCCGCCGAGTAGCCGAGGAGGTGGTGGAAAGCGATCCCGCCTCGGAACTTCCCGAGAACGACATCCTCTGGAAACAACTCAAAGCCCTGCGGAAGACCAACGTAAACTGGGCGGCGATAAGCTGAGCATAGAGGCCGGACAGGCGAATTGTTCGTTCCTATGTTGAAAAACATGTTTTTCGCCCATTCCCCCTGTTTATCGGCGTTCTGGCGATTTCATCCCAGCCACTTCAGCGAGCGTTCTATGAAAAAGAGTTAATGAAACGTTCGCTTTACCGCTCAAAATGACTACCTTTGGGAGATTTTTGAAGTAAACGCATTGTTTAACCCTTTTGTCGCAAGCTATTATATGCTCGAAAAAACATTGGTAATCCTGAAACCCGGCACCCTCCAGAGGGGCCTGGTGGGAGAGATCACGCGCCGCTTTGAGCGCAAGGGATTGCGCCTGGCAGGCATGAAGATGATGCAGCTGACGGACGAGTTGCTCACCCAGCATTACGCCCACCTCAGTGGCAAGCCATTCTTCCAGCGCGTGAAGGATTCGATGATGGCCGCGCCCGTCATCGCCTGCTGTTTCGAGGGCGTGGACGCCATCCATACCGTCCACGACATGGCCGGAGCCACCAATGGCCGAGCCGCCGCGCCAGGCACCATCAGGGGAGACTACTGCATGAGCTTCCAGGAGAACATTGTCCACACCTCCGACTCTCCCGAGACGGCGGAAGCTGAGCTGAAGAGATTTTTTAAACCCGAAGAGATATTCGACTACAAGCAGGCCACCTTCGAGTACCTGTACGCCAATGACGAATATTGATTCGCTATAAAATAAAGGAATGAGTTTTAATTGTATTATCAAGACAGGATTGGTCGCCGCGGCGACGATGGTCAGCATGAGTTCCTTCGCGCAAGACCTTATCGCCCGCCAAGCGCCGATAGACAAAAAACTGAAAGCGGTCGACTCGCTGGCGCTGCAAAATCAGATCCGCGCCGAGCAGACGGAATTTCCCGCCCTGAGCATCTACCCCGAATGGAGCAACCAGTACGTGCATCGTTACGGGAAAGATATCGTTATCCCCGATAGCTGCACCTTCGACCTTCGCGGCTTCCACATGCCCACACCCAGTACCCGCGTCACCTCGCCTTTCGGCCCCCGCTGGCGACGGATGCACTACGGACTGGACGTGAAAGTGTACACGGGCGACACCATCGTAGCCGCCTTCGACGGCAAGGTGCGCGTCGTGAAATACGAACGCAAGGGATACGGCAAGTACGTCGTCATCCGCCACGACAACGGGTTGGAGACCGTCTACGGACACCTGTCCAAGCAATTGGTGAAAGAGAACGAGATCGTGAAGGCCGGCGAGCCTATCGGACTGGGTGGCAACACCGGGCGTTCCAAAGGGTCGCACCTCCATTTCGAGACTCGCTTCCTGGGCATAGCCATCAACCCCGCCTACCTGTTCAACTTCCCCAAGCAAGACATCGTAGCCGATACTTATACGTTCGTAAAGACGAAAGAGATGACACGCCAACGCCGCGGAGCGGGCGACATACAGGTAGCTGGAGCCATACGCTACCACAAGGTGCGGAGCGGCGACACGCTCTCGCGCATCGCCAAGCTAAGGGGCGTCTCCATCAGCTCGCTCTGCAAGCTGAACAACCTGAAGGCAACCAGTACCCTGCGCGTAGGGCAAGTGTTGCGCTGCTCATAGAAGCGTAGAAAAGACAAGAAGACGAGGGGACGAGTGGACAAGGGAAATAGTTTGGAACCTTGTGGACTCGTCCCCTCGTCAGCTTGTCGCCTTCTCCCCGCCCCCCTCTTTAAATATTATTTAGGATGCCCCCTTGCTGTTTTCGGCTAATTATCGTTACCTTCGCGCACTATTAAGAAAACGGAATGAAAGAGGCTAAGCAAACAGTGGAACATGAACCGTTTTACGTTCGATGGATAACAGGCAAGAACAGGCGCGTCTTCCGGAAGACCGTAGTGAACGCCTGTCGTTTTCTGTTGGCGGCAACCTTTATCTTCTCGGGTTTCGTAAAAGCGATCGACCCGCTGGGATCGGCATACAAGATAGAAGATTACCTGACGGCGTTTGGCATCATCTCCTGGTTTCCCGGCTTCGTGCCGTTGCTGCTCGGCATCCTCCTTTCCTCCCTCGAGTTCTTCACGGGTGTCTGCCTCCTGTTTGGCATACGCAAGACGGTATCCTCCACCCTGGCGTTGGCGCTGATGGTCGTGATGACGCCACTCACCCTCTACATAGCCATCTTCAATCCCGTGACCGACTGCGGTTGCTTCGGCGACGCGTGGGTGCTCACCAATACGGAGACATTCCTCAAGAACGTGGTACTGCTCGAGGCTGCCATCGTGGTGTTCATGAACAAGCGGCAAATCGTACGCTTCATCAGCGTGAAGATGCAATGGGCCGCCTCCCTCTACACGCTGCTGTTCGTCTTCGTCCTCTCGTTCTATTGCTTCGCCCACCTTCCCCTGCTCGACTTCAGGCCCTACAAGATTGGGCGGAACATCACCGAGGGAATGGCCATGCCCGAAGGGGCGAAGCCCGACGTGTTCGAGACCTACTTCACGATGGAAAAGGACGGCCGGAAACAAGAGTTCATCCTGGAGAATTACCCCGACAGCACCTGGATCTTCGTCGACTCGCGCACCGTGTTGAAGGAGAAAGGCTACGAGCCACCCATCCGCGACTTCTCCCTCCAGGAGTGGAAGACAGGCAAGGATATCACCGACGACGTGCTGGCCAACGAAAGCTACACCTTCCTGCTGGTAGCGCACCGGCTCGAGGAGGCCGACGACGCCAACATCGACCTCATCAACGAAGTGTACGACTATGCCGTGGAACGCGGGTACCACTTCTACTGCCTCACCTCCTCCACGCAGGAGGAGATCGAGCGATGGACCGAACGGACAGGCGCCGAATATCCGTTCTGCTTAGTCGACGACGTGACGCTACGGACCATGATACGTTCCAACCCCGGCCTGATACTGCTCAAGCAAGGCACCATCGTCAACAAATGGGCCGACACGGACATCCCCGACGAGTACGCGCTGAACGACAAGCTGGAGAATCTCCCCTTCGCCAATGGCGCGGTGCGGAGCCAGGCCGCCGTCATCGGCTACGTGCTCCTCTGGTTCTTCGTCCCGCTCCTGCTGGTATTGGGCGTCGACCTTCTCATCGCACGCAACCGGGAAAAGAAGGGGCAAGTCGAGAAGGAGACAAAGGAACAAGGGGCCGAAGGCGCGAATTAGAGCTATACATTAATTTAAAATAAGAACAAGAAAAAATGAGAAAGAACATTGTCGCAGGAAACTGGAAAATGAACAAGACCCTCCAAGAGGGCATTGCCCTGGCCAAAGAGCTGAACGAAATCTTGGCCGGCGAGAAGGCGAATTGCGACGTCGTCATCTGCACGCCGTTCATCCACCTGGCATCGGTCACCGCATTGGTCGATCCCGCCAAGATGGCCGTGGGCGCCGAGAATTGCGCCGACAAGGAATCGGGCGCGTACACCGGCGAGGTATCCGCCGCCATGGTAGCCTCCACGGGCGCCAAATACGTCATCCTGGGGCACTCCGAGCGCCGCGCCTACTACGGCGAGACGGTCGCCATGCTCGAAGAGAAGGTGAAGCTGGCCCTGGCCAATGGCCTGACCCCCATCTTCTGCGTGGGCGAAGTGCTCGACGAGCGCGACAACAACAAGCAGAACGAGGTGGTAGCCGCACAGATGGCATCGGTATTCTCACTTTCGGCGGCCGACTTCTCCAAAATCGTGCTGGCCTACGAACCCGTGTGGGCCATCGGTACCGGCAAGACCGCCACTCCCGCGCAGGCACAGGAGATGCACGCCTTCATCCGCTCCATCGTAGCCGAGAAATACGGCAAGGAGATAGCCGACGACTGCTCCATCCTGTACGGTGGAAGCTGCAAGCCATCCAACGCCAGGGAGCTGTTCGTCAACCCCGACGTGGACGGCGGACTGATCGGTGGAGCCGCGTTGAAAGCCTCCGATTTCAAGGGTATCATCGACGCGTTCAATTAAGGAAGCAAAGGGACGAGTTGACAAGGGGACAAGGCCACGTGGCCGCTCCCCGGTCAACTCCCCCTCATCCCCTTGCCAACTTTCCCTGTCAACTTGTCAACAAAAGCAAAAAGGCACCCCATGAAGAAACTCTTTCTATTCATCGCTCTCGTCTTCGCCGCCGCCAGCGGCACGAAGGCGCAGACTATCGTCAGGAGCTTGGAGACACCTGTGCCCGGACAAGGCACGGTGACCATTCATCAAGACCCGTCCGTGGCGGCGTTGCTCGGAACGGGAGCCAACGACGACCAGCGGTTCATCAAGTCCGCGGGCTACCGCATACAAGCCTTCTCGGGCAACAACACGCGGGCGGCGAAGAACAACGCCTACCAAGTGGCCGCGCGCGTCAAGGGCACCTTCCCCGAGCTGCCCATCTACACCTCGTTCATCCCTCCACGCTGGCTATGCCGGGTGGGCGATTTCCAGACCATCGAGGAAGCCGACGCCGTGATGCGCAAGATGAAAGCCAGCGGCAATTTCAAGGAGGTCACCATCGTGCGCGACCAGATAAATATCCCATTATAAAATTGACGACAACAAACATGTTAGGAAAAGAAGAGATCGTCTCCCCCCATCTGGAGGAGCTTAAAGAGCACTACAAAAGCATCATCACCCTGCTGGGCGAAGACCCTTCGCGCGAGGGATTGCTAAAAACTCCCGACCGCGTGGCGAAAGCCATGCTGGCGCTCACCAAAGGGTACACCATGGACCCGTGCGCCGTGCTCAACTCGGCCAAGTTCAAGGAAGAATACAGCCAGATGGTGATCGTGAAGGACATTGACTTCTTTTCCCTGTGCGAGCACCATATCCTCCCTTTCTACGGCAAGGCCCACGTGGCCTATATCCCCAACGGCTACATCACGGGCCTCAGCAAGGTGGCCCGCATCGTCGACATCTTCTCCCATCGCCTGCAAGTGCAGGAGCGCATGACGCTCCAGATCAAGGAGTGCATCCAGCAGACGCTCAATCCGCTGGGCGTGATGGTGGTCATCGAGGCCAAGCACCTCTGCATGCAGATGCGGGGGGTAGAGAAGCAAAATTCCATCACGACCACGTCCGACTTCACCGGAGCGTTCAACAAAGCGAAGACACGCGAGGAATTCATGAACCTGATACGGGAAGGCAGCAGGCTGTGATCAGTTCAGCACCACCCTGTCGCCTTGCCGCTTGGCCAGGAGGCTCTGCACGGCTTTCAGCTGCATGATGTGCCTCATCAGGGCGTCGCACCGCTCCTGGTCCCGCACCACGGAGGGGTCTTGCAGCCGCCGCATGGCATGTTTCAGCTGTTCCGCCACGATAGCAGCCTTGAAATCGATGACCAGCATCGGCACCCACTCCAGGAGACGGTCCTCGTCGGCCACTATCTTCTGGTATTTGGAGTGGTACTTGCTGAGGGGGTAACGCACGTTCACCAGGTCGGCGCATAGCTTGCTCACCACGGGATCGGGATGGGTAAGGAAGAAGCGCTCGGCCACGAAGCCTGGATCGTGCAGATGCTCGGCGGCCTCACGCAAGACCTGCTGGTGCAACGGGTTGTGAAAAGCCAGGTTATCCCGCTTCAGGTCGTTCACCACATACTCTATCACGGTCACCGGCACCAAGTTTCCCTCCTCGTCCTTCAGGTCGCACATTTTCTGCTCCCCGTGCCGGATCACGGCTTGCAGGATCAGTCGCTCGAAGCGGTAGAACTCCTGTCCTTCCTGTCCCTCCTGGGGGATGAACGTCTCGTGCGAATTGTCCCCTTGCGGGGGCGTCGGCTCATCTTCCGCCGTCGCGGAGGCCGCCGTCGCGGAGGCGGAAGCCCTGTCGCGTTCCCGCTCGGCTTGCTCCTGTCGCTTGATGGCTTGTGTCTCGCGCCGACGAGCCACTTCGGAGACCAGCAGTTTCTCTTCCACACGCAACAGCTCCGCGCACTCCTTGATATATACGTCGCGCACGATGGGTTCGGGTATCACCGAGATGCTCTGCACCAAGCCCGCGATCATCTCCGCCCGTCTGATGGGATCGTCCGCGACGTCCTCGAGCAGGAGGTTGGTCTTGAAGCGGATGAAGTCCGATTCGTGTTCCTTGATGAACGTCTGGAACTCCTCGGAGTTGTGCTTGCGGGCGAAGGAGTCGGGGTCGTCGCCGTCGGGCAGGAGACATACTTTGATGTTCATCCCCTCCTCCAGCAGCATGTCGATGCCCCGGATGGACGCCTTGATACCGGCGGGATCGCCGTCGTAGAGTACAGTGATGTTGTTGGTGAACCGGTGTATCATCCGTATCTGTCCCGGTGTGAGGGCAGTACCCGACGAGGCCACCACGTTTTCCACGCCCGATTGGTGCATGGAGATGACGTCGGTGTATCCCTCGACGAGGAAGCAGCGGTCCTGTTTCACGATAGCCTGCTTGGCGAAGTAGATGCCATACAGCTCGTTGCTCTTGTGGTAAATCTCCGATTCGGGCGAGTTGACGTACTTCGCCGATATTCCTTTGGTCGCACTCGCCAGCACCCGCCCGCCGAAAGCCACCACCTTGCCCGAGAGGGAGTGGACGGGAAAGATGACACGTCCCCGGAAGCGGTCGCGCAGCTGGTGTTCGTCGTTCTCGTAGCAAAGGCCCGTCTTGACGAGGAACTCCTGCTTATACCCCTTCCGCAAGGCTTCCTTGGCGAAGGCGTCGCGCTGGTCGACGCAGTAGCCGAGCTGGAACTTCTCGACGATGTCGTCGCGGAATCCCCGGTTGCGGAAGTAGGCCATGCCCACACTCCGTCCCTCGGCGTGGTTCTTCAGCATGTCGCGGAAATAGTCGCGGGCGAAAGTATTGACGATAAAGAGGCTCTCACGCTCACTTTTCGCCTGTCTCTCCTCGTCACTCAGCTCGCGTTCCTGGATCTCTATGTGGTATTTCTTGGCGAGGTAGCGCAATGCCTCCGGCCAAGTCATCTGCTCGTGCTCCATGATGAAGTGCACGGCGTTGCCTCCCTTTCCGCAGGAGAAGCATTTGCACACGCCCTTGGCGGGCGAGACGTAGAACGATGGTGTCTTGTCGTCGTGAAAAGGGCAGAGGCCCACGTAGTTCACTCCCCGCTTGCGCAGCGTGACGAAGTCGGACACCACGTCGTAAATCTGCGCCGCGTCCAATATCCTGTCTACAGTTCCTTGATCTATCATTCTTAGTATGGGGAATATCCGAACACGCGAATGTATATCAAATCTGCGGCACACGCAAACCTTCGGCACGATTATCATCCTATTATTTGTTTCCTTGCCGCACTTTGCCTACCTTCGCGATTGTGCGAATAAAGGCAATTAACGCTAATTTATAGGCATAATGATGGATATTGACGCAATTATAGGAAATACACCAGACTCTATTCTCCAGGGAATAGCCGGCAAGGTAAAGGAAAGAAGGCTGGAAAAGAACCTCACTCAGAAAGCTTTCGCCGCACGTGCGGGGATAGGCTACGATGCCTATCGCAAGTTTGAGAATAGCGGCGAGATCACGCTTCGTGGCTTGGTGCTCTGCGCCATCGCACTGGACGATACGGAAGGGTTCTTCGAACTCTTCACACGCAAGTCTTACCAAAGTGTCGACGAGATCCTGAACGAAAAGAAAAAGAAAAAGCGACAGCGGGGAACAAGTCATGAATGAGATAGATGCCATAGAAGTTTTCATGCATGGCGAAAAAGTAGGGGAAACGGCACGCCCACTACGGACGACATGCTTACCGTAGCCGAGCGTGTCGGGCTGCGGAAAAGGCGATGCCTCGAAATAATCCAAGAGATAGTCGAGAAAGTGGGATAAACGCTGTGCGCTCTCTGTCGAAATTCGTAACTTCGCCGCCAAATTGCGAACGACGACGTGATGAGATACCGATATATCACCTTATTAATAATAGGATGTCTCCTGCTGATCGGCACGGCGCGGGCCGTAGGGACGCCCACCGACTCCATCCGCTTGAGCCTGCTCACCTGCGCGCCCGGCGACGTCATCTACACCCTTTTCGGCCACACCGGCATCCGCTACGAAGAGCCCGCGCGAGGCATCGACGTGGTGTTCAGCTACGGTGAGTTCGACCTCAACACGTCCAACTTCGCCCTACGCTTCGCCCTGGGACAGCCCGACTACTCGATGGGAGCCGTGGAATATGCCCACTTCGCCGCCGCCTACCGCTACTACGGACGCGACGTATGGCAACAGACACTTAACCTCACCGCCGGAGAGAAAGCCAGGCTCATCAGCCTGTTGCAAGAGAACTACCGCCCCGAGAACCGGGTGTACCGATACAACTTCTTCTACGACAATTGTTCCACCCGTCCGCGCGACAACATCGAGAAGAGCATTCGCGGACAAGTGGTGTATCCCGCCGAGCCGAAAGATGGCTCCAGGAGCTACCGCGACATCGTACGCCAATATGCCAAGGGACATCCGTGGTCGCGCTTCGGCATGGACCTCTGCCTCGGCGCGGAGGCCGACCGTCCCATCACGGCACGTGCCATGATGTTCGTGCCGATCGTCCTGATGGACGCCTTCGAGAGAGCGGAGATCGTAGACGGAACAGATCGTCGCCCATTGGTCGAGGGTGGCACTAAGCTGGTCGTCGACACCCCGTCCGTGAAGCGCGACGGCTGGCTCCCCACCCCACTGCAATGCGCGCTGCTGCTCTTCATCGCCACCTGCGCCGTCACCATCCGCGGCATTCGCCGACGGAAAGGATTGTGGGGCGTAGACCTCGCGCTGTTTGGCATCGCCGGACTGGCCGGCTGCGTGCTGGCGTTCCTGTCGCTCCTCTCGGAGCATCCGGCCGTGCACCAGAATTGGTTGCTTCTCGTCTTCCATCCCCTGCACCTGCTGATGCTTCCTTATATGATATCGTGCATCCGCAAGAGGCGTAGATGCTGGTATCTGACGCTCAACCTGATCGTATTAACACTATTTATACTGTTTTACGTCCTCATTCCGCAGAGATTCGACTTCGCTGTCGTACCTTTGGCACTCTGTTTGCTGGTGCGTTCGGCAAGCAATGTGATAATAGGGACAAGTCAACTTGCCAATTTATCAACTTAGAAAAGGAAGAATGAAACAACTGCTCACATCGCTGCTCACCCTGCTCACCTTCACCGGGCTGCAAGCCCAGTCGATACCCAATGCCCCCCGGCTTGTGGTGGGGTTGACCATCGACCAGTTGCGGACAGACTACCTGGAGGCTTTCTCGTCGCTATACGGCGACAAGGGCTTCAAGCGCCTGTGGAAAGAGGGACGCGTGTTCCCCAACGCCAAGTACACCTTCGCCGGTATGGATCGCGCCTCGGCCATAGCCGCCATATACAGCGGCACCACTCCCTCGCTCAACGGCATCGTGGCGCACCGGTGGATGGACCCCACCACCCTACGCACGGTAGGCTGTACGGACGATCCGGCCTTCATGGGATACTACACCGACCAGACCTGCGCCCCTACCAAACTGCTCACCTCCACCTTGGCCGACGAGCTGGAGATCGCCACCCAAGGCAAAGCATTGGTCTTCGCCATCGCCCCCACCCCCGAAGAAGCGGTGCTCGCCGCCGGACATGCCGGCAACGGGGCGTTCTGGTTCAACACCAGCACCGGCAAGTGGAGCGGAACCACCTACTACGGCGAATTTCCGTGGTGGGTGAGCGTGTACAACGACCAACGGGCGGTAGACACACGCATCGCGGGCATCGCCTGGGAACCTGTCTTCCCTCAGGACATGTACACCTTCTTGCCCGATTGGCGCGATACCCCTTTCAAGTACCGGTTCGAGGACGAAAAGCAAAACAAATACCGGCGCTTCGCCACCAGCCCCCTCGTCAACGACGAGGTGAACGCCCTCGCCCGGGAGGCGCTGAACAAGGGATCGGTGGGAGCCGACGACATCACCGACCTACTGGCCCTCAGCTACTACGCCGGCAACTACGCCCATAAGTCCGTGCAGGAATGTGCCATGGAGATACAGGACGCCTACGTGCGCCTGGACCGCAGCATAGCCGACCTGCTCGAGATGCTCGACAAGAGAGTGGGGCTACAGAACGTACTCCTCTTCGTCACCTCCACCGGATACACCGATAGCCAATCGCCCGACTCGGGAACCTACCGCATACCCTCCGGAGAGTTCTACCTCAACCGCTGCGCCGCCCTGCTCAACATGTACCTCATGGCCACTTACGGCAACGGGAAGTACGTGGAAGCCTACTACAACCAGGAACTCTACCTCAACCATAAATTGCTGGAGCAAAAACAGCTCAGCCTCACCGAAGTGCTGAGAAAGTCGGCCGAGTTCCTCATGCAGTTCAGTGGAGTGAACGAAGTCTACCCCTCCACGCAGATTCTGCTCGGCTCGTGGAGTCCGAAGATGGACCTGATACGCAACGCCTACCACCGCAAGCGCTCGGGCGACCTGATCATAGACGTGCTGCCCGGATGGAACATCGTGAACGAGGACAACGGCGACCACAGAGTGGCCCGTTACTCCGACATCCCCACCCCATTGATCTTCATGGGCAACGGCATCAAGCCCGCCGTGACGCGAACTCCCGTCACCATCGACCGCGTCGCCCCCACCCTGACGCGCTCCATCCGCATCCGCGCCCCCAACGCCTGCGCAGCCGAGGCCATCCCCGAGATGAAGTAAGAGAAAAAGAGCGCAAAGCACTGATAAACCAGCATTTTACCGTACCTTTGCGCCGTTAAAAGCAAATTGATAATCAATAAACATACTGATACAAATGGGTTTTAATGAATTTATGAGCGCGATTTTCGGCAACAAATCCACGCGAGACATGAAAGAGGTCAAGCCGTGGGTGGAGAAAATCAAAGCCGCCTACCCGGAAATCGAAGCGCTGGACAACGACGCGCTCCGTGCCAAAACCGAAGAAATCAAACTGTACATCAGCCAGTCGGTAAGCGAAGAGCGAGCCAAGGTCGACGAGCTGAAAGCAAGCATCGAAACCTTGGAACTGGAAGACAGGGAAAGCGTCTTCGCCCAGATAGACAAGATAGAGAAAGAGATACTCGAGAAATACGAGAAAGCCCTCGATGAAGTGTTGCCCGTAGCCTTCGCCATCATGAAGAGCACCGCCCAACGCTTCAACGACAACGAGGAGATCGTGGTGACCGCCACCGACTTCGACCGCACGCTCGCCGCCACCAAGGACTTCGTCCGCATAGAAGACGACAAAGCCATCTACCAGAACCATTGGATGGCCGGTGGGAACGACACGGTGTGGAACATGGTACACTACGACGTGCAGCTCTTCGGAGGCGTGGTGCTCCACAAAGGCAAGATCGCCGAGATGGCGACAGGCGAGGGAAAGACACTCGTCGCCACACTGCCCGTCTTTCTCAACGCCCTGACCGGCAACGGCGTGCATGTGGTCACCGTGAACGACTACCTCGCCAAACGCGACTCCGAATGGATGGGACCGCTATATATGTTCCATGGGCTGAGCGTGGACTGCATCGACAAGCATCAACCCAACTCCGACGCACGCCGGGAAGCCTATATGGCCGACATCACCTTCGGCACCAACAACGAGTTCGGCTTCGACTACCTGCGCGACAACATGGCCATCAGCCCCAAGGACCTCGTGCAACGCCAGCATAATTACGGCATCGTGGACGAAGTGGACTCCGTGCTCATCGACGACGCACGTACACCGCTCATCATATCCGGTCCCGTGCCCAAGGGCGACGACCAGCTCTTCGAGGAACTCCGCCCGCTGGTGGAACGCCTCGTGGAGGCGCAGAAAGCGCTCGCCACCAAATACCTCTCCGACGCCAAGCGACTCATCGCCTCGAACGACAAGAAAGAGGTCGAAGAGGGATTCCTCGCCCTCTTCCGCAGCCACAAGGCGCTGCCCAAGAACAAGGCACTCATCAAGTTCCTCAGCGAGCAAGGCGTCAAGGCCGGTATGCTCAAGACCGAGGAAATCTATATGGAGCAGAACAACAAACGCATGCACGAGGCCACCGACCCGCTCTACTTCGTCATCGAGGAGAAGCTCAACAGCGTCGACCTCACCGACAAGGGCGTCGACCTCATCACGGGCAACTCCGAGGATCCCACGCTGTTTGTCCTGCCCGACATCGCGGCCCAACTCTCCGAGCTGGAGAACGAGGGCCTCACCGAAGAGAACCTGCTGCTCAAGAAGGACGAGCTGCTCACCAACTACGCCGTGAAGTCGGAACGCGTGCACACCATCAACCAGTTGCTCAAGGCCTACACCATGTTCGAGAAAGACGACGAGTACGTTGTCATCGACGGACAAGTAAAGATCGTCGACGAGCAGACGGGACGTATCATGGAGGGACGCCGCTACTCCGACGGCCTGCACCAGGCCATCGAGGCCAAGGAACGCGTGAAGGTGGAAGCCGCCACGCAGACTTTCGCCACCATCACCCTGCAGAACTATTTCCGCATGTACCACAAACTGGCCGGTATGACCGGTACGGCCGAGACCGAAGCCGGCGAGCTTTGGGACATCTACAAGCTCGACGTGGTGGTGATCCCCACCAACCGGCCCATCGCCCGCAACGACATGAACGACCGCGTCTACAAGACGAAGCGCGAGAAGTACAAAGCCGTCATCGAGGAGATCCAGAAGATGGTGGACGAGGGACGCCCCGTACTGGTAGGTACCACCTCGGTCGAAATATCGGAGATGCTGAGCAAGATGCTCTCCATGCGCAAGATACCCCACAACGTACTCAACGCCAAGCTGCACCAGCGCGAGGCCGACATCGTGGCGCAAGCCGGACAGAGCAGCACCGTCACCATCGCCACCAACATGGCCGGCCGCGGTACCGACATCAAGCTCAGTCCCGAGGTGAAAGCCGCCGGAGGTCTGGCCATCATCGGCACCGAGCGCCACGAGTCACGACGTGTCGACCGCCAGCTGCGCGGCCGCGCCGGACGCCAGGGCGACCCGGGTTCATCGGTATTCTTCGTCTCGCTCGAGGACGACCTCATGCGCCTCTTCTCCTCCGACCGCATCGCCAGCGTGATGGACCGCCTCGGGTTCAAAGAGGGCGAGATGATTGAGCACGGCATGATCTCCAAATCCATCGAACGGGCGCAGAAAAAGGTCGAAGAGAACAACTTCGGCATCCGCAAGCGCTTGCTGGAATACGACGACGTGATGAACAAACAACGCACCGTGGTCTACACCAAGCGCCGCCACGCCCTGATGGGCGAGCGCATTGGCATGGACATCGTCAACATGGTATGGGACCGCTGCGCCAACGCCATCGAGAACAACGACTACGAAGGCTGCAAACTTGAGATGTTACAGGCGTTGGCCATGGAGTGCCCCTTCACCGAGCAGGAGTTCCGGAGCGACAAGAAGGAAGAGCTGGCCGAGAAGGCCTTCAGCACAGCCATGGAGAATTTCAAGCGCAAGATGGACCGTATAGCGCAAACCTCCTACCCCGCCATCAAGCAAGTCTACGAGAATCGCGGACAGCAATACGAGAACATCCTCTTCCCCATTAGCGACGGCAAGCGGGTGTACAACATCTCCTGCAACCTCAAGGCCGCCTACGAAACGGAATCCAAAGAGCTGGTGAAAGCATTCGAGAAGTCCATCCTCCTCCACGTCATCGACGAAGCCTGGAAGGAAAACCTCCGCGAGCTGGACGAGCTGAAACATTCCGTGCAGAACGCCAGCTACGAGCAGAAAGACCCGCTGCTCATCTACAAGCTCGAATCGGTGACGCTCTTCGACGCGATGGTGAACAAGATCAACAACCAGACCGTCTCCATCCTGATGCGCGGACAGATCTACCTGCCCGAGCAAACCCTCGAGCAGCAAGCCAACCTCAACCGCCGCATGGATACACTGCGCCAAGCCGCTCCCGAACGTCGGCAGGACATGAGCCGCTACCGCGAACAGAAACAGGATCTCAGCGACCCCAACCAACAGGCCGCCGCCGCCCAGGACACCCGCGAGCCGCAACGCCGTGAACCCATCCGCGCCGAGAGGACCATCGGTCGCAACGACCCCTGCCCCTGCGGAAGCGGAAAGAAGTACAAGAATTGCCACGGACGAAACGCCTGAGACAGGAGAAATAGCCTTCCTGTCCCGGGAATCCGCATCGGACAAGAAGCCCGGGCTTTTGGAATCATGCTTCGCGCATGACAAAGAAAGCCTGGGCTTCTTGTCTTAGTATGGATTACCTCGGAGTATACGGATGGTCCGCGGAGCTACCCCCTTCGGCCCACCGCCTCTCCATCTCGTAAAAGTTGGGAGCTTTCAGTCCCCGCTCCCCCTCCAGCTCGCGGCGTTTCCAGTCGAAGAAAGCCTTCCAGCGCTGGTAGTACAGTCCGCCGAGCAGGCCGTTCCATTCCCGGTGTGAATAGTCGTGCAAGCCACCTTGGTTGGCGGCTACACTGTCGCCCCATACGGTAATCAGCGCCGAGGCGTTCCATACGTAGAGAAGCTTGTCGGCGGGAGTGGCGCCGCAGTCGCGGGCCGCGTCGAGCCAAGTGGAGACACGGAACTCGGGACGGGTGGCCAGCAGGCTGTCTTGTTGGAGTATCAAGTTGAGGAATTCGTTGGAGAGCGCGTCGTAGGCAGCCTTATCCTTGCGGTCGTAGCTGTCCGATACGGCTTCCAGCACCACGTTCGCCCGGTCGGCTCCGGCTTGGCGGAAGATGTCCACGAGGTCGTAGTCGAAATTGTTGTTCCCCTTGTACCGGTCGGCCACCGAAGCCATCAGGAAGGCGGCTTTCGCCGTGGAATCGGGCGAGTAGAACAACTCGGAGCAGCCCCAGGTCGACGTCTTCGTGAGGTGGAAACCTGGACGTGCGCAGAGCAACGATTCCACCGTGCCTTGCCCGGGATAGCTTCGCGGCATGTTGTAGACGGTGTGTTCCAACGCGCGCCACGCCTCTTTCACGGGGGGAGCTACCTGGCCACCGTAGCGGGCCTCGAGATAGCCATCGAGCCAGTCGTCGGCGGCGAAGCGTTCGGGTCGCCAGGGCAGCTCGTAGAGCAGTTCGAACATCACGGGGTTGTTCTCTATCCCTTCGGGCGTGGTGCCCACGCCCCTCAGCGTGCGTCCGGCAGTGGCTTCGCAGGCGTCGTAATAGCCGTTCACCACGTCGTTCATCCGTCCGTGCAGCCCCACGTTGCCCCCGAAGTTGAGCAACATGCAGTAGAGCCAGTCGTGCTTGCCGAATCCCCCCTCACGGTACCAGGGCGAGTTCTTGTCGCCCCATTGCGGGTTCTTGTCGCTATAGAGGTCGAGCACCAGCAGGTCGCCGGCGTCCAGGGCGTTCGTCAAGGCGGGACGCGGGTTGCCCTGCCAAGCCTGTATCACCCACGTGGCCTCGGGGTTGGCCCGTTTCATGGCGGCCATGATGGCCTTTCCCGCCTTGCCCAAGTCCACCCCTGCCGAGTTTCCCCCTTCGTGGAAGGGATCCATGCTGTAGTAGCGCGACTTGCCGTAGAGCTTTTCCAGTTCCTCGTAATACATGGCGGCGAAAGGCGCGAAATGCTCATCGTCGGGCGAGAGGAAAGCCGGGCGCGGGAATCCGCACCAGCGCCCCGGGTCGGCGATGTGGTAGCCCAGCTTACGGCCGATGTCGCGCGGCACCATGCCGGCGTATCCGGGCAACACGGGCTGGATGCCCAGCTGGCTCATGCGGGCTACTATCCGTTTCTGCAACTCCTCTTGCCGCCGGTACCAGCTGTCGGGATTGGGGCCGCCCCATCCCTCGAGGTTGTTCATCTGCCACCAAGCCATGAAGGCGGGACCGGCGATGAAGTCGCCGATTTCCCTGCTGTCGTACCCCACCCGCTTCAGCAGGTTGTACCACACCACTTCGATACCCGTGACGCTCAGAGGCATGTTGACGCCGTGTAGCGCCATCCAGTCGATCTCCTTCTCCCAGCGATTCCAGTCCCAGAAGGCGGTGGAATAGGAGAAGGTACAATAATTCAGGTAATAGCGGTCCTTCATCGAGGTGGAGTGGCGTATGGTCTCGCGGGGCAACGGCAACGGCTGTGGCAGCGGCTGCGTGAGATTGTTCCAGGAGATGTGTACGTGGGCCACGTACTTCAGGTACCAGTTCAGTCCCGCGGCCAACGCGACGTACGAGTTGCCCTCGACACGGACTTTCCCTTCATGGGAGGAGATCTGGAAGAAATCGCCGGAAGCGTCCGGTTCATCCCCGAGGACGAACTCGATATTCCCTCGCGAGGTGCCTTCCGTCACCCGTGCGGCCAATGCGTCAACCGGCTCCGTATCTTGTGAACGACAGGCAAGGCTCACGCCAAACAATAGAGGTAAGAGAGCTAAAAAGCGCATAAATACAATAAGTGTTTTAAGTTATACCCCGCGAATGTAGCGAAATCGTGCCTTAAACCAAGTCTCCAGAGGATAATAATGATTAGCGATTAGTGATTAGTGATTAGTTCGCACGCCGTTCACCCCGTATGGCCCAGTCATTCATCCCCGAGAGGAGTATCGTCCTCTCCCTAAGAGAAGCCCCCCACCTCTCCTAAAGAGAAGCCCCCTGTCTCTCCTTGGAAGGAGCGTCGACCTCTCCCCGTGAGTACGGAGCTTCTGCCCCTAAGAGTACGGACAGACTCTCCGGTCGCGACCCGGGTTGACTCACCTTTCCGCGACCACGCGGGCTTAATGCCCAAAGGTCGATTCGCGGTTCTGGATAGACACAGGATATTCGCGGTGCCCCTGCGTCGGCCCATAGATTGCCTATATTTTTAAAACTATGGATATATATTTTTTGCCAGTTCCGAATAAATGCGTAAGTTTGCCAAGTCATAACATCCGAGGAAACGGATACGAACGTACTGCAAGAATAGGAATATGAGCGTAGAACCGAAGAAATGGGGCGTCATCTACAATCCCAAGGCCGGAACCCTTAAAGTGAAGAAACGCTGGAAGGGGATAAAGGAATATATGGATAGCAAGGGAATCGACTACGATTACGTGCAGTCCGAAGGTTTCGGCTCGGTGGAACGCCTCGCCAAGATACTGGCCAACAACGGCTACCGGACCATAGTCATCGTAGGAGGCGACGGCGCGCTGAACGACGCCATCAACGGCATCATGCTGTCCGACGCCGAGGACAAGGAGAACATCGCCCTGGGCATCATTCCCAACGGCGTGGGCAACGACTACGCCCGCTACTGGGACATCAGCACCGACTATCGCGAGGCCGTGGACAGCCTCATCAATTATCGCCTCAAGAAGGTCGACGTGGGTTATTGCAGCTACTTCGAGAAGAAGGAGCACCATCGCCGATACTTCCTCAACGCCATCAACATCGGCTTGGGCGCGCGCATCGTCAAGATCACCGACGAGACGAAACGTTTCTGGGGCGTGAAATTCCTCTCCTACGTCATGGCCATGTTCTCCCTCGTGTTCGAGCGTAAGCTGTACCGCATGCACCTGCGCGTCAACGACGAGCATATCCGCGGCCGCATCATGACCGTCTGCATCGGCAACGCCTCGGGATGGGGACAGACACCCAGTGCCGTGCCCTACAACGGATGGCTCGACGTGTCGGTCATCTACCGTCCGGAATTCCTGCAGATCATCTCGGGGATATGGATGCTGGTGAACGGACGAATACTGAACCACAAAGTAGTGAAAGGATACCGCACCAAGAAGGTGGCCGTGCTACGGGCGCGCAACGCCTCGGTCGACCTCGACGGACGCCTGCTGCCCAAGCATTTCCCGCTCGAGATAGGCATACTGCCCGAGAAGATTACGTTGGTGATACCGGAGTGAGACATCAAAAAACAATATGATTGAACTGAAGAACAACCCCGCCAACAACTTCTTCCTCTTGGCTGGACCTTGCGTGATAGAGGGAGAAGAGATGGCGATGCGCATCGCCGAGCGGGTGATGGACATTACCTCCAGGCTGAGCATCCCCTACGTGTTCAAAGGCTCCTACCGCAAGGCCAACCGCTCGAGGCTGGATTCCTTCACCGGTATAGGCGACGAGAAGGCGCTCCGCGTGCTGCGCAAGGTGAGCGACACCTTTGGCATCCCCACCGTAACCGACATACACTCCGCCACCGAGGCCGACATGGCCGCCGAGTACGTCGACATCCTGCAAATACCCGCCTTCCTCTGCCGGCAGACCGACCTGCTGGTGGCCGCCGCGCGGACGGGACGGACGGTGAACATCAAGAAAGGGCAGTTCCTCTCGCCCGACGCCATGCGCTTCGCCGCCGGGAAGGTGGTGGAAGCCGGCAACCCCAACGTGATGCTCACCGAGCGAGGCACCACCTTCGGCTACCAGGACCTCATCGTCGACTACCGGGGCATCCCCGAGATGCAAGCCCTCGGATACCCCGTGGTGATGGACGCCACGCACTCCTTGCAACAACCCAACCAGGCGAGCGGGGTGACGGGCGGCATGCCACGCCTCATCGAGACCATCGCCAAGGCGGCCATCGCCGTGGGAGCCGACGGCCTATTCGTCGAGACACACGAAAATCCCGCCGTGGCCAAGAGCGACGGAGCCAACATGCTCAGGCTCGACTTGCTCGAGGGACTGCTCACCAAGCTGGTACGCATCAGGGAGGCGATAAAGGCGACGAGTTGACAAGGAGAGGAATTGATAAGCATACGAAGAAACGAAGAAACGAAGAAACGAGGAGATGAGGAGACAAGGAGACGAGGGAACAAACCAACTTGTCCTCTAAATAAATTATGAATTTAAATCTATTAGAACAATGAAGCATTTATTACGAGGGGTATCTGTTGCCGCACTTTTCACGTGCTGCGCTTTCCAGTCCGCCCTTGCACAACCCATGCAAGCATTGCCTGTCGACAAAGATGTCCGCATCGGCAAGTTAGACAACGGCCTGACCTATTACATCCGCCACAACAACCTCCCCGAGAATCGGGTAGAGTTCTACATCGCGCAAAAGGTAGGCTCCATACTCGAGGAACCGCAACAGCGCGGACTGGCCCACTTCCTGGAGCACATGGCCTTTAACGGCACACGGCACTTCCCCGGCGACGAGAACGGGCTGGGCGTAGTGGCCTGGTGCGAGACGAAAGGCATCAAGTTCGGCACCAACCTCAACGCCTATACCAGTGTGGACCAAACCGTTTACAACATAAGCAACGTGCCCACCGATAACCCGAACGTACTGGATTCTTGCCTGCTCATCCTGCACGACTGGTCCAACGCCATCAACCTGGCCGACGCCGAGATTGACAAGGAGCGCGGCGTCATACGCGAGGAGTGGCGAAGCCGCAACGTAGGCATGTTGCGCATCTACACCGACGCGCAGTCCACCCTATACCCCGACTCCAAGTACGCCGACTGCATGCCTATAGGCAGCCTCGACGTCATCAACAACTTCCCCTACCAGGACATACGCGACTACTACTCCAAGTGGTATCGCCCCGACCTGCAGGGCATCATCATCGTGGGCGATGTCGACGTGGACCAGATAGAGGCGAAGCTGAAGACGCTGTTCGCCGACGTGAAAGCCCCCGTCGACCCCGCCCAGCGCGTCTACTACCCCGTGCCCGACAACGACGAGCCACTCATCTACATCGGCAAGGACAAAGAGGTGCCCAACCCCAGCGTGAGCATCTTCTTCAAGCACGACGCGTTCCCCGACTCGATGAAGAACACCATGGCGTACCTCGTCCAGAATTATGCCACGGCCATGGTTTCGTCCATGCTCAACGAGCGCTTCAACGAGCTGAGGCAGTCGCCCAACCCGCCGTTCATCTACGCCAGCGCGGGATACACCAACTTCTTCCTCGCCAAGACGAAAGAGGTGTTCGAGGTCGATGCCCAGAGCCAGGTCGACGGCATCGAAACCGCCATCAAGAGCGTGCTTGAGGAAGTGGAGCGCGCGCGTCGCTTCGGCTTCACCCCCACCGAGTACGAACGGGCGCGGGCCAACTACCTGCAACGCCTCGAGTCGGCTTACAAGGAACGCGAGAAGACCAAGAGTCCATCGTACGTGCAAGAGTACGTCAACAACTTCCTCGACAACGAGCCTATCCCCGGCATCGAGACCCTGTACGGCATCGCCAACCAGATAGCGCCCAACATCCCCGTGGACCTCATCAACCAGGTGATGCAGCAACTGATCACCGACAAGAACCAAGCCGTGCTCGTGGCCGGCCCCGACAAGGAAGACGTGAAATACCCCACCAAGGAGGAGATCGCCGCGCTGCTGAAGCAGATGAAGTCGCTCGACCTCAAGCCTTACGTGGACAAGGTATCCGACGAGCCCCTCATCTCGGGCGAGCTGAAGGGCGGAGACATTGTCCTCGAGGAGACGGACAAGATCTACGGCACCACCAAGCTCACCCTCTCCAACGGCGTGACCGTCTACGTGAAGCCCACCGACTTCAAGGCCGACCAGATCATGATGAAGGCCACCAGCTTGGGAGGCACCTCGCTCTACCCCGACAGCGAGATTATCGACCTCACGCAGCTCAACAGCGTGGCACCCGTGGGTGGCATAGGCAACTTCAGCAAAGTCGACCTCACCAAGGCGTTGGCCGGCAAGATTGCCAGCGTAACCCCCTCCGTAGGCAACCTCACCGAGGGCTTGTCGGGCAATTGCGCCCCGAAGGACTTCGAGACGATGATGCAGCTCACCTACCTCACCTTCACCGCGCCCCGCAAGGACGTGGAGGCGTTCGATTCCTTCAAGAGCCGCCTGAAAGCCGCCCTGCAGAACCAGGACGCCGACCCCATGAGCGCCTTCCAGGATTCCATCACCCGCTCGGTGTACGATAACAATCCCCGCGCCATCGTCTTCAAGGCCGACATGGTCGACAAGATCGACTACGACCGCATCCTCCAGATCTACAAGGAGCGTTATGCCGACGCCAGCCAGTTCGCCTTCTACCTCGTGGGCAACGTCGACCTGGCCACCATGAAGCCGCTCATCGCCAAGTATCTCGGAAGCCTGCCCGCCACCCACCAGAAGGAGACGTGGAAGGACAACAAACAGTACATCCGCAAGGGAGCCTACGACAACGTCTTCAATAAGAAGCAACAGACACCCATGGCCAACATCCTCTTCCTCTACAGCGGCGACTGCAAGTACGACCTGCGCGACCACATCCTGCTCGACTATCTCCAGCAGGCGCTCAACATTGTCTACACCGAGGAGATTCGCGAGAAGGAAGGTGGCACCTACGGCGTAAGTTGCGCCGGCTCGCTCATCAAGTTTCCCAAGGAGCAGCTGATACTGCAAATATTCTTCCAGACCGACCCTGCCAAGTACGAGAAGCTCTCCACCCTCGTCGTGGAACTGCTGAACAAGATGGCCAAGGAAGGTCCCTCAGAGGAGCAGATGCAGAAAGCCAAGGAGTACACCCTGAAGAAGTACAAGGACGCCCAGAAGGAGAACGGCTACTGGATGAACAACCTCGACGAGTACTTCTACACCGGCATGGACAATACCAAGGACTACGAGCAGATCGTGAACGCCATCACCGTCAACGACGTGAAGCTCTTCCTCGACCAGATGATGAAACAAGGCAACGCCATCAAGGTCGTGATGACAGACGATAAATAGTGATTAGTGATTGGCGGAGAGATTCACCACAGATTACACAGATTCGCACAGATTATTCTATTCTCGTGTAATCCGTTGTTCACGATAAAATAATCTGTGTGAATCTGTGTAATCTGTGGTGAGACCCCCACTAATCACTAATCACTAACCACTAATCACTAACCACTAATCACTAACCACTAATCACTACTTCAAGTGCTTACATTATTCATCGAACTCAGAAAGCATGGTAAGCTGGCCATGAAGCGGCACCCGATGTACGAGCGAAGCAAAGTCGCCCGTTTCTTCGGCTACTTCATGATAGCCTTTTGGGCCGGCTACCTCATCTTCTTCGGCGTGTCGCTGGCGCTGGCTTTGGAGACCAACCACCGCGACGCCTTCCAGCTGCTCAACGCTGGCGGGCTGGTCGTCATCCTGGCGTTGGACTTCCTCACGCGATTGCCGTTGCAACGCACGCCCACACAGGAGGTGAAGCCCTATTTGCTGTTGCCCATCAAGCAGAAACGCCTCATCGACTTCCTGCTGCTCCGCTCAGGACTGGACTGGTACAACCTCTTCTGGATGTTCTTCTTCGTACCCTTCGCCATCCTCGCCGTCGCCAAGTTCTTCGGACCGCTCGGCGTGGTGGCCTACCTCTTCGGCCTCTGGCTGCTGATACTGGTCAACAACTACTGGTACTTGCTCTGCCGCACGCTCATCAACGAGAGCCTGTGGTGGATCGTCCTTCCTACCGTGTTCTACCTCGGCATCGGCACGCTGCTGTTCCTACCCGACAGCCCCGTGTTCTACTTCTTCATGGACCTGGGACAAGGCTACATCGACGGCAACCTGCTGTGGTATCTCGGCACGCTGCTCGTCATCGGCCTGCTATGGTTGGTCAACCGGCGAGTGATCGGCTCCTTGGTGTACGCCGAACTGGCCAAGACCAACGACAGCGACAACGTGAAGCGCGTGTCGGAGTACAAGTTCCTCGAACGCTACGGCGAGGTGGGCGAGTACATGCGCCTGGAGCTGAAGCAGATGCTGCGCAACCGCCGCTGCAAGATGCAGATGCGCATGGCCATCATACTCATCGTGATGTTCTCGCTCCTGCTCAGCTTCACCGAGGCTTACGACGGCAAGTTCATGAACACCTTCGTGTGCGTGTACAGCTTCACCGCGTACGGCATCATGTTCCTGTCGCAACTCATGTCGTCGGAGGGCAACTACATCGACGGCCTCATGGTGCGCAAGGAATCCATCATGAGCCTGCTCCGAGCCAAGTACTACGTCTACAGCGTGGCCGAGGTCATCCCCTTCGTGCTCATGATACCCGCCATCGTCACGGGCAAGCTGTCGCTGCTGGGCGCCTTCTCGCTCTGCTTCTATACCATCGGGCTGGCCTACTTCGCCTTCTTCCAGCTGGCGGTGTACAACAAGCAGAGCCTCCCGATGAACGAGAAGATGACCATGCGACAGACCAACAACGGCATACAGATCGCCGTCACCTTCGCCACCTTCCTCGTACCTGTCGTGCTCTACCAAGGGCTGGATATGCTGTTGGGACAGACCATGGCGTACGTCGTCTTGCTCCTCATCGGACTGGGCTTCACGCTCACCTCGCCCCTGTGGATCAAGAACGTCTACCACCGCTTCATGCTCCGACGCTACGAGAACATGGAAGGATTCAGGGACAGCAGACAGTAGGGAATTAGTGATTAGTGGTTAGTGATTAGTGATTAGCACTGGTCACTAACCGCTAATCACTAACCACCAATCACTAATCACCAATCACTAATCACCAATCACTAATCACTAATCACTACTCTATATTATGGTAACAATCAGTGAACTAAAGAAAAGCTTCGGCGAGAAAGTCGCCGTAGACATCGAACGATACGAAATCCCATCGGGGCAAATGCTCGGACTGGTGGGTAACAACGGAGCCGGAAAGACCACGCTCTTCCGCCTCATGCTCGACCTGCTGAAGGTCGACCACGGACAAGTCACCATCGACGGCATCGACGTGGCGCGGAGCGAGGACTGGAAAGGAATGACCGGCGCCTTCATCGACGACGGATTCCTCATCGACTACCTCACGCCCGAGGAGTATTTCTACTTCATCGGGAAGATGTATGGACTCGGCAAGGAGGAGGTCGACGCACGGCTCGAGCCGTTCGAGCGCCTCATGAGCGGCGAGGTGATCGGACTGAAGAAGCTCATCCGCAACTACTCGGCGGGCAACAAGCAGAAGATCGGCATCATCTCCGCCATGCTCCACCACCCGCGGCTGCTCATCCTCGACGAGCCGTTCAACTTCCTCGACCCCAGCTCGCAGTCCATCATCAAGCATCTGCTCAAGAAGTACAACGAGGAGCACCAGGCCACCGTCGTCATCTCCAGCCACAACCTCAACCACACCGTCGACGTATGCCCCCGCATCGCCTTGCTCGAGAACGGCATCATCATACGCGACATCATCAACGAGGACAATTCCGCCGAAAAGGAACTCGAGGACTACTTCAACGTAGACTGACGACGATGGACAAGAAACAGCGGGTGATCTGCCCGCGATGTGGCGCCAGGCTGCTAATGGATACCAGCGGAAATGGCCCGAAAGGCAAGAAGGAATGTCCCAAGTGCCACTACCAGGACTATCCCGAATCCTTCCCCGTCGTCACGGGACGCCTGCGGCTGGAGGAAGGTGGCGACACCTTCTACCTGAAGAAGGGCGAGAACGTGCTCGGACGCGACGCCACCAGCGGCACGGCCGACATCAAGCTCTCCACCGACGAGTACATGAGCCGCCGACACGCCATCATCGAGGCGCTCCCGCTCCCCGGGGGAGACTATGAGCACCGGCTGAAAGAGGCAGGAAGCCTGAACGCCCTGCTGCTCAACGGCAAGGAGGTGGGCCGGGGCGAGACACTCGCGCTCCAGCCGGGCGACAGGCTGACTTTAGGGCGGACAACCGTTACGTTCGAACGTCTATGAAAGTCACCATCCACCAACCCCTCGCCTACACGGCCATCGGCCAGCGCGAGAACCAGGAAGACAGCCTCTACCCCATCCAAGGCACCACGGCCAGCCGCTTCTTCATCGTATGCGACGGCATGGGCGGACACGCCCATGGCGAGGTGGCGGCGAACACCGTTTGCCAGGCTTTGGGCGACTACCTCGCCAGCCACCCCCTCATCACGCTGGACGAAGAGGAGCTGGACGCCGCCATCGACGCCGCCTACGACGCCCTCGACGACGCCGACGACAAGTCCATGGGGGGAGAACGCAAGATGGGCACCACCCTCGCCCTCGCCTATCTCCACCACCGGGGATGCACGGCGGCGCATATCGGCGACAGCCGTATCTACCACGTACGTCCAAACGCAGGCATACTCTACCGCTCGCCCGACCACTCGCTGGTAGAAGACCTCGTGCGCCTCGGCGAACTCACACCCGAGGAAGCCAGGTACGACCGTCGGCGCAACATCATCACCCGGGTGATGATGCCCCACCAGGAGGAGCGGCAATACGCCGAAACACGCCTGCTCACCGACCTGCGGGCAGGCGACTACCTCTTCCTTTGCACCGACGGCGTGCTGGAACGGCTCACCGACGAGCGGCTGCTCCACATCCTCTCCGAGGATCTCGACGACGAGGAGAAAGCCTGCCGGTTGCAAGCCGTGAGCACCGGACAGACCCGCGACAACCACACCGCCTATCTTGTACACATAGCCGGCGTGAGCGGGGACGACAAGCCGGGGAAGCGGAAAACATTCTGGGACAAGCTGACAGATTGGCTCGAGAACGAATGAGCGTCTCTCACCACGAGGCGTAAAAACAACGAAAGCCCCCGCTCACGCGGAGGCTTTCGTCGCTCTTCCTCTTGGACTTGAACCAAGGACCCTCTGATTAACAGTCAGATGCTCTAACCGACTGAGCTAAGGAAGAAAATAAACCTTTAAATCTATGTTTCTTATGTCCGCTCTTCCTCTTGGACTTGAACCAAGGACCCTCTGATTAACAGTCAGATGCTCTAACCGACTGAGCTAAGGAAGAATGTTTTTTCTCAATTGCGACGGCAAAAGTAGTGGGATTTTTTGGATTATGCAATATCTTTGCAGAAAAAAACAAAGATATGGATAAAATAGTAGGATTGGGCAACGCCCTCGTAGACGTGCTTGCCGCCCTGGAGAACGACACTCCGCTAAAGGAAATGGAGCTGCCCAAAGGCAGCATGCAACTCGTCGACGAGGATAAGCTGCGACAGATCAACGACAACCTCGCCAAGATGGAGACCCACCTCGCCTCAGGAGGCTCGGCTGCCAACACCATCATGGGGCTGGCATGCCTCGGGGCCACGACAGGATTCATTGGCAAGGTGGGACACGACCGATACGGCGACTTCTTTCGCCAGCATCTCGGCCGCAACCACATCGACGACAAGCTCCTCGCCTCCCCCAGCCTCCCCTCGGGCGTAGCTTCCACCTTTATCTCTCCCGACGGTGAGCGTACCTTCGGCACCTACCTCGGGGCGGCCGCCACGCTGGAGGCCAACGACCTCACGCCCGCCATGTTCGAAGGCTATACCTATCTATATATAGAGGGATACTTGGTGCAGAACCACGACATGATACTTCGTGCCCTCCACTTGGCCAAGGCCGCCGGACTACGCGTCTGCCTCGACCTGGCCAGCTACAACATCGTGGCGGCCGACAGAGACTTCTTCGGACTACTGGTCGACCGCTACGTCGACATCCTCTTCGCCAACGAAGAGGAGGCCAGGGCGTTCACCGGACAAGAGCCGCTCGAAGCCCTCGCGCGCCTCGCCGCCCGATGCGACATCGCCGTGGTGAAGGTGGGCGCCGCCGGATCGTACGCCAGCCGAGCCGGACAGACGGTACACGCCGACGCCATACCCGTTCCCAAGGTGATCGACACCACCGGCGCGGGCGACTACTTCGCCGCCGGATTCCTTTACGCGCTCATCCACGGACACCCGCTGCGCCAATGCGCCGAGGTGGGCGCCCTCCTCTCGGGAAACGTCATCCAAGTGGTAGGCACCACCATGACAGCCGAGCGGTGGACTGAAATTAAGTTAAATATAAAGGCCATTCTCGCCGAGTGACCGCAGATTGGCTTACTTTTACCTCTCGAAACGAAAAAAGAAAATATGAGAAGATACCTAAATGGCCGAATCGCCATAATCGCCGTGGTAGCCGTAGCCGCCGCAGCGTTCCTCAGCTTCAAGAACGCCGATGACCGCAACTTCCGCATCGCCAAGAACCTGGACATCTTCAACTCCATCGTGAAAGAGCTGGACATGTTCTACGTGGATACTATCAATCCCGACAAGACCATACAGACGGGTATCGAGAGCATGCTCTACTCGCTCGACCCCTACACCGTGTACTACCCCGAGGAGGACCAGAGCGAGCTGGAGCAGATGATCAAAGGCTCGTTCGGAGGCATAGGCTCATACATCGCGTACAACCCCAAGCTGAAACGCTCCATGATCTCCGAACCCTTCGAGGGAACACCGGCGGCGAAAGCCGGGCTGAAGGCGGGTGACATCCTCATGGCCATCGACGGGAAAGACCTCGAGGGCAAGAACAACGCCGACGTCAGCCAGATGCTGCGCGGCCAGATAGGCACTACGCTCAAGGTAGCCATCGAACGGCCTAACGCCAAAGGCGGGCGCACCCCCATGGAGTTCACCCTCACCCGACAATCCATACAGCCACCAGCCATACCCTACGCCGCCGTGCTCGACAACAACATCGGGTACATCAACCTCAGCACCTTCTCGGGCAATCCTTCCAAGGAGTTCAAGCGACACCTCCTCGACCTCAAGAAACAAGGCGCCACATCGCTCGTCATCGACCTGCGCAACAACGGCGGCGGGCTGCTCGACGAGGCGGTGGAGATCGCCAACTACTTCCTTCCCCGCGGCAAGGTCATCGTCACCACCAAGGGAAAGACCAAGCAGGCCAGCAACACCTACAAGACCCTCCGCGAGCCAATCGACCTCGACATCCCCATCGTGGTGCTAGTGAACAGCGCCACCGCCTCCGCCTCCGAGATTCTCTCCGGGTCGCTGCAGGACCTTGACCGGGCTGTCGTCGTAGGCAGCCGTACCTTCGGCAAGGGATTGGTGCAGGTACCCCGCTCGCTGCCCTACGGCGGCACCATGAAGGTCACCACCTCCAAGTACTACATCCCCAGCGGACGGTGCGTGCAAGCCATCGACTACGCCCACCGCAACGACGACGGCAGCGTAGGCGTTATCCCCGACAGCCTCACGAAGATATTCCATACCGCGGCCGGACGAGAGGTACGCGACGGTGGAGGCATCACCCCCGACATCAAGGTGAAGCAAGAGAAGCTACCCAACATACTCTACTACCTCGTGAGCGACAATCTCATATTCGACTACGCCACCCAGTACTGCCTCAAGCATCCCACTATCCCCGCACCCGACAAATTTGTCATCACCGACGCCGACTACGCCGATTTCAAGGCACTGGTGAAGAAGTCCGACTTCAAGTACGACCAGCAGAGCGAGAAGATCTTGAAATCGCTCAAGGAAGCCGCCGAGTTCGAAGGCTACCTCGAGGGAGCCTCCACGGAATTCGCCGAGCTGGAGAAGAAGCTGAAGCACGACCTCGACCGCGACCTCGACTACTTCGCCAAGGACATCAAGCCCGTGATGGCCAGCGAAATCGTGAAACGCTACTACTTCCAGCGCGGCAACATCATCGAGCAACTCAAGGACGACAACGCGCTGAAAGAGGCCGAGAAGATTCTCACCAATCCCCAGGAATACAAGAAACTGCTCAGCGTAACGTCGGCAAAGGCGGGTGCGTAGCGCATCAGCCTATATAAGCCGCGCGAATCTGTGTCCCCTGTGGTAAGAAACGATCAGGTGCCCGCTTTTATACCTCGTGCGGGGTAATTTTGTGCAATGATTTTTTAGACGCTGATGACACGGATGACACGGATTTATATATTTTAGATCCGTGTCATCCGTGTCATCAGCGTCTAATGAGTTTCG
>JAISIZ010000058.1 GCA_031261785.1 Mediterranea sp. (in: CFB group bacteria) | reverse complement strand
TCCCGAAATCTGATTACAAAAGCTCGGGCTTTTTTCTTCATTCCCGAAATCTGATTACAAAAGCCCGGGCTTTTTTCTCCATTCCCGAAATCTGATTACAAAAGCTCGGGCTTTTTTCTCCATCCCCGAAATGTGATTACAAAAGCCCGGGCTTTTCGCTTCTCACGAATCCGAGATTGAAATTTGTCGACCCCGCGAAAGCTCCATGCGGCGCGTGAGATTTTTGCCGATCAGCGAAGATTCGCCCACGACGACTCGGATAGTGCCAGAACTCTCCTGCATACAGGGCGCAAAGTGACGACTTTCTCAGCTCGCGTCACCTTGCACCACCCTATTTTAGTCCATAAGTGATTGATTATCCATGTACGCTATGGGATAGCGGGGAAAAGTGATGAAGTCAGGACGTGCCGACCCTTTGCGACGCGAACTACGTTTGCCGCTCGCAAAATGTGAGACTTTGCTGGAGGACGGTACAGGATAAACACCAGATTTCACTGGTGCTTCAATTTAGGCATTCGTTTTCTTGATTATTTGTTCCCGTTAGCCTACATTTGCAAAGAAATCATTCTATAATAACCTTTTGGAAAAGGACTCAACCATTCAACTGAAAGAAAGATGAAAAGAAAGAACTATATCATGATTTTGGCCTGCTTGCTGCTCGCATGGGGCTGCAGGGGTGATGACCCCGTCAATGAAGTTGATCCGGAACCTACCCCGGCTCCTACTCCCGAACCTGAGCCTATCCCCACTGGATTAGACCTGGTGTACGTCAAGGGCGGCACGTTCATGATGGGTGTCACATCGGAGTACGATTCCCAGCGTTTGGTCACCCTAAGCGACTTTTACATAGGTAAGTACGAGGTGACGCAAGGTGACTGGGAGTCGGTGATGGGCAGTAACCCTTCTCGTTTCCAGAAGGGGGACGACTACCCTGTGGAGCAAGTCAGCTGGGAGGATGCCCAGACCTTCATTCGCAAGCTGAGGCTTTCCACGGGAAAGAACTATCGCTTGGCCACCGAAGCGGAATGGGAATTTGCCGCCCGTGGCGGAACGCAGAGCAACGGGTACTTGTATAGTGGCAGCAACTCGTTGGATAGCGTAGCATGGTTTGCCGACAATGGAGGTGCCTCCACCCATCCTGTGGGGCAGAAGTCTCCGAATGAGCTGGGCATTTACGATATGAGCGGTAATGTAGATGAATGGTGCAATGACTTGTATGTCGCATATTCCTATGTCGAGCAGACCGATCCGATGGGAGCATGGCCGTCAGATTTTGATTCGGAGGACAGGTATATATATCGGGGCGGCAGTTACAGCGGCGACAACGTGGCATGCCATGTGAGTAGTCGCCATCACAAGCTTCCCAGCCGTAGTGCGAGTAACCTTGGCTTCCGTATAGCGTTTTCGGAGCCAAAGCCATTGCCCGAGATAGAGATGGTGTACGTCGAAGGCGGCACGTTTACGATGGGTAGCCCGGCATCGGAACCCGGCCGCTCCGACAATGAGGTCCAACATCAAGTCACCGTCAGCAGCTTCCATATAGGTAAGTACGAAGTGACGTTAGGGGAATGGAAGGCTGTTACGGGCAGCAAGTTCTCCAGTTACCCTTACCCTTATCCGGAAGGAGAAGATTATCCGGTGGGATGGGTGAGCTGGAATGATGTCCAAACCTTTATTCTCAGGTTGAACAATCTCACCGGAATGAACTATCGCTTGCCGACCGAAGCCGAATGGGAGTTTGCCGCCCGTGGCGGTAACCAAAGCAAGGGGTATATGTTCAGCGGAAGCGACAATCTGGACGAGGTGGCTTGGTATGATAACAATGCGGGTGATTCCCCTCATTACGTAGGACAGAAGTTGCCGAATGAATTGGGCATTTATGACATGAGTGGCAATGTATATGAATGGTGCAGCGATTGGTTTGGCGATTATTCCACTTCCGCGCAAGTCGACCCAACAGGCCCTTCAACGGGTTACAATCGCGTAATCAGGGGAGGTGACTGGGGTTCTGCCGTCCAATATAATCGCGTAGCCTGCCATTTTTATTTTTTCGGTGGCCTCAACAGTAGCAGTAGTCAAATCGGTTTTCGCTTGGTGCGGTGAGCGTAAAGACATAAAAAGCGCGTGGCGCGTCTCCCTTTGCGGGAGGTGCGCCACGCTTGTGTTTACGGGGGCGGTAGGCTGAATCCTTGCCGCGGTCGCTCTGTATCGTTACCTATTCGGGGTCTCCCACTTATGCGTCTGTCGGCAGCTGACGTTGAGCGTCTGGTCGCCGCTCTGCATGCGGAAGTCGCCTTGCTCGAGCACCCATTTGCCGTCGGCTCCCACGAAGGCGAGGTCGCTGCCCTTGATGGTGAGGGTGACGGTCTTCGTCTCGCCGGGCTTCAGCTCTACCTTTTGGAAGGCGCGCAGGCGTCGGTTCTCGGGGGTGAGCGAGGCCACGAGGTCGCTGCTGAACAGCATCACGGCCTCCTTGCCGAGGCGCTGGCCGCTGTTGGTGACGTCGACCGAGAAGCGCAGCTCGTCGTCGGCTCCGAACGCGGGGGCGTTGACCTGGAAGTTGGTGTACTCGAAGGTGGTGTAGCTCAGCCCGTAGCCGAAAGGCCACTGCACGGACACCACGGCGTCGTAGTCGTACGCGCCCTGCATCTTGTCCATCTCCTCGCTCACGCGGTAGTCGTATGTCATCAACTCCGCCTGGTGGCGAGGATAGGTGTAGGGCAGCTTGCCCGAGGGGTTGACGTCGCCCGCCAGGATGTTGGCCAGGGCATCGCCTCCGTAGTTGCTGGGGAGCAGGATGTTGACGATGCCGTCGGCCAACGGCTCGATGTCGTTGATGAGGCGTGGCCGTCCCTCGTTGAGCACCATCACGATGGGCTTGCCCGTGGCGGCGAGCGCCTTCACGAGGTCGCGCTGGTTGGTGGAGATGGCGAGGTCGGAGAGGTTGCCGGGCGTCTCGCAGTAGGAGTTCTCGCCGATGCAGGCGATGATGACGTCGACCCCGCGGGCGGCGGCCACGGCTTTGGCTATCTCGGGTTCGTTCTCCTCGGCGTATCCCCCTTCGGGCTTGTAGGTGACACCCTGCTCGAGGATGACGTTGGCGGCGCCGAACTTATCGCGCAGCGCCTCGTAGATGGTGTTGTACCGCTCGGTGAAGCGGTCGGCCAGGTGTCCTTGCCAGGAGTAGCTCCATCCGCCGTTGAGGCACCTCATGGAGTTGGCGTTGGGCCCTGTCACGAGGTACTTCTTGCCCTTGGCCAGCGGCAGTATGTTGTCCTTGTTCTTCAGCAGGATTTCCGACTCCTCGGCGGCCCGCAGCGCCACGGCGGCGTATTGCTCGCTGCCGAAGAGGGGGTAGTCGGCCAGCAGCGTGTTGGGGCGTTCGAACAGCCCGATGCGGTACTTCAGGCGGAGCACCCGTCGCACGGCGTCGTCGATGCGGCTCATGGGCACCTTGCCCTCTTGCACCAGCTCCTTGAGCAGGGTGCAGAAGCGGAGGTCGTAGGGTTCCATGGTCATGTCGATGCCGGCGTTGATGGCGATGCGTATGGCGTCCTTCTTGTCCACCGCCACCCGCTCGCGGGTGTAGAGGTTGTTGATGTCGGCCCAGTCGGTCACGATCATGCCGTCCCACGCCAGGTCCTCCTTCAGCCACTTGGTGAGCAGCTCGTGGTTAGCGTGCACGGGCATGCCGTTGATGGAGGCGCTGTTCACCATGATGGTGAGCGCTCCCGCCTCCACGCAAGCCTTGAAGGGGGCGAAGCACTTCTCGCGCAGCTCCTGTGGGGAGATGTACGCCGGCGTGCGGTCGCGTCCGGTGCGTGGTTGGCTGTATCCCATGTAGTGCTTCACCGAGGTGGCTATGCGGTCGGCGCCGAGGTGGTTGGGGTCGTCGCCCTGGAATCCGCGCACGGCGGCGGCGCCCATGATGGCGTTCACTAAGCAGTCCTCGCCATAGTTCTCCCATACGCGCGGCCAGCGGGGGTCGCGGGCCATGTCGACGGTGGGCGAGTAGGTCCAGGGACAGTTGCTCGCCCTCGTCTCATAAGCGGTGATGGTGGCCGCCTCGCGGGCCAGCTCGGGATTGAAGGCGGCGCCCACGTTGATATTCTGCGGGAAGAAGGTGCCTCCCAGCGTATAGGTGGTGCCGTGGTTCTGGTCGAGGCCGTATATGGTGGGAATGCCGATCTCCTTCATGGAGACCTCCTGTATGCGTCCGATGATCTCGTTCCAGCGCTCGGGGGTCTGTGCCACGCCGGGGGCGTTGAGCACGGATCCTACCTTGTACTCGCCGATGGCTTTCTGCACCTTGGCGTCGTTGAGGCGGAACTCGCCATTCACCACGTCGCCCAGCACGTCGATGGCCAGCTCGGTCATCTGCCCGATTTTCTGGTCGAGCGTCAGCTTGGCGAGGGTGGCCTCCACCTGCTGTTCGATCTTCGCGTCCCTCGGTATGACCGGGGTAGCGGAGTGGGCCGCCTGCTCCACGCAGGCGGCCGCACTAATCAATGTTGACATCAGCAACATCCTTTTCAGTGTCATAACTACTTTGTATTTATTGGAGGTCATTTAACTGTAACCAAGTCGACGTAGTAACCATGTCCCACGCAGATGAAACCCGCTTCGGCCTGTATCTTGTCCAGCATGTCCTGCGTGAGCGTGAGTTCCGCCACGCCCGCCTCGGAGAAGTCGATGGGGCCGAGTAGGTAGGTCCAATACCCCGTGGCCAGCGCGATCTGGTGATATTCGGCCGCGGGATCGGGCGAATAGCTGACGCGGAGCAGCGCTCCGGGAGCCATGCCGGCGAACACGTCCATGGGGATGAGGTTGAACGTCTTGTTGGGGTCGCCGTCGGGGAAGTCCCACGATACGTAGTGGTGTCCTTCCCAGAGTGTCTGCTCGGCGGTGACGGTGACGGTCGCCTCGGTGGCCGCGGCGCCGTTCACGAGGAACTGCACGGGCGCTCCGCCAGTCGCGCTGCCGGTCAAGGGATAGTCGCCTACGGGCAGCTCGGGGCAGGTGAGGGTGAGTGTCGTGGCCGTCTGTTGGCTGAACTCGCTCACCGTCTGGCCGCCAATGGTGATGGAGGCCACCTGGTCGAGGTTGATGCCCGTGAGCGTCCAGGCTCCGCCGGTAGTGGCCCGGCTGGCGCCGGCGAGCACGAGCGGCATGCTGGTCACCGTCACCTTGTCGGCTCCGTAGGTGTTGCCTCCGGCGTCCTGCAGGGTGGCGCGGTAGTCGCCGTCGGCCATCGTCTCGGGCACGGTGTACTCGATGTAGCTGCCGCTCTCGTCCTCCACGTAGGTGAGGTCGGTGGCGGGGGTGTCGCCGATAAGCAGTCCCGTCACTTGGGCGAGGTTGGTGCCGTACAGGCGGCCTCGCTGTCCCGGCGCCACGGTGCGCTCCAGGGCCACGGTGGTGGTCTGCGGGTCGTCGGCCAAGGGATTCACCAGCACGATGCCCTCGCGTGAGGTCGACTTCCCGCTCACGGTGGTGGCCACCATCTTCAGGGTGTACGTTCCGGCGGGAAGGGCGATGTCGAGTTCCTTGTCCGACGCGGTGCCCGAGGGCACCTCCACGCCGTCGATGAACCACGCCACGGTGGTGTAGTCGGCGGGGGTCACGGTGAGCGCCATGGTGAGGTTGGCGTCGCGGTTGATATTGGCGAACGTGGCCAGGGCGCCGTTCGCGCGGTCGGGGAAGGTGGGGTCGAGGATGCGCGGCTCGTCGTCGGCCGTGGCCGTGGAGAACGGCTCCTCGCTGCTGCACGCCGCGAACGTGAAGGCCAGGGCCAGGGCGGCGAACAGGATGCTATATATCTTCTTCATCTTTCGTTAGTATTGAATGTGAACGTTAGTCTTCATTGTCCCGCCACGTCCCACCACACGTGGGTGTGCCAGCTGTCGGTGCCGCCCATGCGGGCGAGCGCTTCCTCGTAGCCTTTCTTGTTGTAGGACGATTCGAGGACGGGGTAGCTGAGGCGTACGGGGATCTCCGCGCCTCCGGTGAGGTACTGTCCGAAGCCGTAGTCGGCGGGCGACTTGAGCCTGGGGTAGTCGGAGCGGCGCTGGTTGGCCCAGCACTCGGCGGGGTTGGTGAAGTGGAGTATCCAGGCTTGGGTGTTGATGGCTTCGAGCCTCTGGGCGTCGGTGTAGCCAATCTTGCCGCCGTCGGCCATGTAGGCGTCGAACTCGGCGTCGGTCACGGGGTCGCATCCGTAGTTGTCGGCCAGGAAGTCCATGGCGAGGCGCACGCCCTGCCGGTAGAGGTCGTCAAGGGAGCTTCCGCCGGTATTCCATCCCTTCAGGGTAGCCTCGGCGAGGAGGAACTTCACCTCGGCGGCGGTCATCACCACGCCGGGGTTGTCGCTCTGCAGGAAGTTGCTGGCCAGCTTGGGTTCCACCTCGCGCGCCATGGTGATGGTGATGGCGGGGTTGTTCTCGGCCAGTTCGCGGCAGAGGTCGCTATCGTATCCCGTGGGCCACGGCTCCCAGGAGTATGCGCCCGGGTCGCGGGGGCTGAAGGCGATGCCTTTCTCGATCATCTCGTCGGTGATGTCGATGCGGTTGTCGGGGCTTGTGGCGCTCATCAGCACGTCGTTGTAGCAGCGGGCGATGCGGAAGGTGCGGGGGTCGCCCGTGTCGTACATCCGGTTGAAGAAGGTGGAGCAGAGGTAGCTGGGGTTGTTGGCCGGGTCGTTGCCGAAGAAGAGCTGCGAGAGGGAGTTGCCCCGATAGTCGGTGTAGGCGTCCTGCCCGAAGCTGAAGGCTACGGTGATGTACTTGATGAGGGCGTCGTCGGCCGATGTCTGGAGCACTCCTCCTGCGGCGGCCAGGGCGTTCTCGAACTCGGTCCGCGCCTTGGTGGGGTTGACGTTGGAGACGCGCATGGCGAAGCGCAGGCGCAGGGAGTTGGCCAGCTTCTTCCACTTGGTGACATCGCCGGAGTAGATCACGTCGCCCGTCACGCGGTCGGCCAGAGGGTCGATCTGCGCCTCGGCGGCGGTGAGGTCGGCGAAGAAACTGTCGTAGATCTCCTCCTGGGTGTCGTACACGGGCAGGAAGTTGCCCTCGAGGAATCCTAATCCGGCCTCCTTGCTGGGCACGTCGCCGTAGACGTCGGTGAGTATGGAGGTGATGTACACGCGGTAGATGGTCAGGATGGCGTTGATGTTCACCTTCTCCGGGTCGTTGGCCGTGCGGTACTGCGCGTCGACGAGGTTCTTGATGGCCGGGGCGTAGAGCGAGTTCCACAGGCGCGACATCTCGTTGTTGTCCACCGTGTGGCGTCCGCCGTAGTTGGTAGTGTTCCAGCATCCCATGAGCTGCTGGGTGAAGGCGTAGAGGTAGCTACGGTAGGTCTCCATCATGCCGAGGTCGCCGTAGGTCACCAACTGTGCGGTGGTGAGCTGCGCGTTGGGGTCGATGGTGGCGGCCTTCGAGGGGTCGGTGTTGAGGTTGGTCATGTACTCGTCGCTGCACGACGTGAGGCTGAGGGTACAGGCCAGGGTCACCGCGGTGAGGTACGAGGCGTATCGTCTCATTGTATGTTTCCTTATTAATATATGTAGGTTCATGATGCGGTAATGTTTAGAATTTCACGTTCACGTTGAAGCCATAGCTCTTGCGCGAGGGCAGCGAGCCGTACTCTAATCCCATGCCGGTGGTATTGTTGTAGTTGGAATCCGGGTCGATGTTGGGGATGTTCTTCCACACGATGAACGGATTGCGGGCCACGAACGACACGGTGAGCGAGTTGGCCACCTTTCCCAGCCAGGCCTTGGGCAGGGCGTAGGTGAGGCTCAGCTCGCGACACTTCACGTACGAGTTGTCGTAGATGAACAGGGCGGGGGCGTTGCGGCATACGCTCATCCAGTAGTCCTCGGGGTTGATGTAGATGTCGTTGGGACGGAAGGTGCCGTCGCCATTGTCGATCACGCCCGGAGCGAGGAACCCGCCGGTGGGTGTCCACGTGGTGGATCCCTTGGCTATGCCGGCGGCCATGCGTTGCTCTTCCGACTTGTACCACGGCTCGCGTCCCGTGAGGGTCTCGAGCGCCTTACCCGATTCGTAGGAGGCGCGGGCCGACATGGAGTAGAGGTCGGCACCCACCTTCACGTCGAACACGGCGGCGAGCGAGAGGTTCTTGTAGGTGAAGTTGGTCACCACGCCGCCCGTCCAGTCCCACGAGGCGTTGCCCAGCACGTGGTTGCTCTTGTCGTACTGCGGCAGGCCGGTGGCGGGGTCGATGAGGACGTCGCCGTTGGCGTTGCGCACGAAGTCGGGACCGACGATGGCGCCGTAATTCTCGCCCACCTTGGCGGCCACCTGCACGTCGAGCCAAGTAGCTTTCTCGAGTTCGAACATATCCATGTCATTTATCAGCTTGATCACCTTGTTGGAGTTCTTGGAGAAGTTGACGTTGAGGTCCCACGAGAAGTCCTTCACCTGCACGGGGCGGGTGTTGAGGGCAATCTCGAGACCCTTGTTCTGTATCTCGCCGGCGTTGATCATGTTGTTGTTGAATCCCGACCCTACGGAAGCGGCCGACCGGAGGATTTGGTTCTTGCTGCTCTGGGTGTAGTAGGTGACATCGAGTCCCATGCGGCCCTTGAGGAACTTCATCTCCAATCCCACCTCGAAGGAGCTGGTCATGGTAGGCTTCAGCGTAGCCAGGGGAGAGGTAGTGTTGTCGATATAGCCGATGGTATAGCCCGGGTAGGAGAACTTGGCGTTGCTGTAGACCAGGTTCAACAGGTAGGGATCGGTGTCGTTACCTACCCGCGCCCACGACATGCGGAACTTGCCGTAGGGGATGATGTCGCGCATATTATCCTTCAGCAGCTCGGAGAAGACGAAGCTGCCCGAGAAAGAGGGATACAGGTAGATATTGTTGGTGCCGAACGTTCCCAACGTGGAAGTCTGGTCGCCCCGGAGCGTGGCGTCCGCGTAGAGCATGTTTCGCCATCCCACGCCAGCGGACCCGAATACGGAGTTGATGAGCTTGCGGTAGGCGAATGGTTCCACACCCACGGTGTTGAAGCTCATGATGCTCTGCACGTCGCGTATGGCCATGTCGGTACCCGTGATTATCGTATGGGAATTGTTCACCCGGAAGACGTTGCCGCCGAGGGTGGCGTGGAAGTCGAAGTCGCCCCAGGTGTTGTTGTACATGGCCAGCAGCTCGAAGTTGTACGTCCGGTTGCGGTAGACCATGTTCTGCAGTTGTCCGGCCTCGTAGCCCGGGGTGGTGGGCGCCTTGTAGTCGTCGAAGTTGAAGTAGTTCAGCTCGGCGCCCAGCGTGGCTTGCAGCTTGAGGTGCTTGTCGATGTTCCACAGGGCTTTCCCGTTCATGCGGAAGAGATCCTTCTTCGAGGTATTGTTGTTCTTGTATATGTCCCAGTAGGGATTGACGTTGTAGGGATCCATGCCGTTCCAGTTGGAATACTCGCCGTTCTCGTCCTGGTAGGTCTTGAGCCACTCCTGGTCGTAGGTGGTGGCGAGCGTCATGAGGTTCTTGCCGATGTTGGCCTTGCTGTCGCCGAGGGCGGGGCGGTTCTTCACGTACTCGCGGGTGTAGTTGCCCACGAAGCTCAGGTCCACCGGCCCGGCTGAGGTGTAGGCGTTGAGGTTGAAGATGTCGCGGCTCATGTTGGTCTGCGGCACGATGTCCTTGTTGCGCATGTCGGTGAAAGTGAAGCGCACGCCGGTGTTGCCGCGGCTCACGCTCACGATGGCGGAGTTGGTGGCGGTAAGTCCGGTGCGGAAGAACTTCGACGTATTGTCGGGGATGATGAGGAAGGGCCGCTCCACGCCGTCGAAATATTGCAGCATGTTGGTGCCGTCGGCCTTGGGACCCCAGCTCTTGTTGGTGTTCGACACGGCGTCGTAGCTGTATGTGCCGTTGCTTCCCATGCCGTACGTCTGCTGTATCTCGTCCCACTTGGCCAGCTGGGTGTCGATGGTGAGGGTACCGTTGTACTCCACGCTCACCTTGTCTTTCTCGGCCCGCTTGGTGGTGATGAGTATCACGCCGTGGCTGGCGCGGCTGCCGTAGAGCGCCGAGGCTGCGGGGCCTTTGAGCACGGACATGGTCTCGATGTCGTCGGGGTTGATGCTCGAGATGCCGTCGCCGAGGTCGTAGCCTCCGCCCTGTCCCGCGCTGCCGAAATTGGTGTTGTCCAAGGGCATGCCGTCGACGATGTAGAGCGGTTCGTTATTACCCGTCATTTGGGTGTTGCCGCGGAGGAGCACACGGGTGGATCCCGAGGGTCCGCCGGCCGTCTGGCTCACCACGAGTCCGGGTATGCGTCCGGCCATGGAGTTGATGACGTTGGTCTCCTTGGCCTTCGTGAGCGATTCGCCCTTCACCTCGTCGATGGCGTAGCCCAGCGCCTTACGCTCGCGCTTGATGCCGAGGGCGGTCACCACCACCTCGTCCAGGATCTTGGCGTCCTCCACGAGGGTGATGTTCATGGCGGCGCGGGTGGCTTGCGCCTCCTGGGTCTGGTAACCCACGTAGCTGATGACCAGCGTGGCGCCGGCCTTGACGTCGAGGGTGAATTGTCCATCTACGTTGGTGATGGTGCCGTTGCCCGTACCTTTCTCCATCACGGAGGCGCCGATGATGGGTCCCGTGGCGTCGCTCACCGTTCCGGTGACGCGGTTGCTTTGTTGTTGCGTGGCCGAGATGCCCGGCTCCGTGGCTGCCTGCGCTTGCGACCATCCTCCCGCGAGCGTGAGCAGGGTGAGGGCGCCGCCGCACAGGGCGTGCTTACATACTTTTACGTTCATAGCGTTTCTATATTAATTCTTCTAAGGTTAATTGAATATCTTGATCCAGTCCACGTACATGCTCGCCCGTCCGCCCTCGGGGAGGGCGGTGATGCCGCTGGCGTTGGTGATGCCGGTGAACGAGCCTCCCACCGCCAGGTTGAGGAGCAGGTAGAAGTTATCGTGGAAGTAGGTGTTCTGCGAGATGTCGAACGCGTGGAACCGTGCGCCATCGACGTAGATGGTGAGCGCCTTCGCGTCCCACTCCAGCCGGTAGGTATGGTACTTGCCGTCCTGCAGGCTGTGGGCCACCTTGTTGGTGTAGTACTGCTGCTCGTGGGCGGCGGCGCTGGGGCCGTAGTGTATGGCCACGTTCAGCTGGCGGTCCTGCGTGCCGGCGCTGATGCCGCCCCGCTCGCCCATCTCGAGGATGTCGATCTCGCCGCAGGCGGGCCACTGCTTGTCGCCCTCGCCCATCATCCAGAAGGCGGGCCACAGCCCGTTGGCCGTGGACGGCAGCTTGATGCTGGCCTCCACCTTGCCGTAGCGGAAGCTCTTCTTCCCTTTCGAGTTCACCCGACCGGAATAGATGGCGCCGCCGGCCTTGCGCTCGGCGGTGAGTATCAGCACGGAGCGGTCGCCGTCCTTGCCTACGCTGACGTGCGCCTCGTCGTAGATCTGCAGCTCTTGGTTGACCCACCCGGCGGGGTGCGCCTCTTTCGTCCACACCTTCGTGTCGAACGTGTCGAAATCGTCCCTGAAAAGAACGTCTTGGGATTCCGTCTCCCCGCCGCCGTCACCACCGCCTATCGGGTCGGGAGCGTCGGACGAGCAGGCTTGCTGCGCGGAGCAGACGAACAGGAATAAGAAGAGTATCGCATTCTTCATACTACTATTATTTGGGGTTAAACGTACACATTGTGACTTCCCTTGCGTATATACAGGATTATCGGTGGAAACCACGCCGCGAAGATGCGGATTATCCCGCATACCGATGGGCGGATAACTGACATATTAGGGTTTGATAGCTGACATTTTCGGCCTATACCTGCCGTTGTACTTCCCCAAGAGAATCTCAGGACACTGGGAATATCCTGTGTCTATCCAAAACCGCAAATCTACCTTTAGGTATAAAGCCCGTGTCTCCGCGGAAAGGTGAGTCAATCCGGATCGTGACTGAAGCGTCTATTCGTACGCTTAGGGACAGAAGCTCCGTACTCACAAGGAGAGGTCGATGCTCCTCTCGGGAAGAGATGGGGGGCTTCTATTAGGGAGAGGTGGAGGGGTACTCACGGGCAGAGGACGACGCTCCTCTCGGGGATGGATGACTGGGCCATACGGGCTAATCACTAACCACTAACCACTAATCACTATTATCCCCCTCTCCTGTGAGTTCCCGTGGTCTCAATTTCCCTGAAAGGGCTTAAATCTACACTAAAGGGTAATAATACGTATTTCGACTAATAAAATTAAGTTAATAAATGAGTTGTCTGGATGGTTTGTGATAAAGTACATTTGTATATTTGTCACGTATTTCCGCGAAGAACAATGATTAGAGCGGAGAGAGATTTCTTTAGTTATGTATTAGGAGAGCGATTGTTTTTATTTGTTTTATTCAATAACTTAGTTTTTGTGTTATGAGAAAGTTTCGTTTATTGAGCTTATGCGCGTCTATTATGTCGGTAAGCTCTGTTGTTCTGCTCATTGGCTGTAAATCGGACAATGAAGTACCATCCTCCTCGCAGGAATCATCGGCAATCCGTGTCAGCTCGACAGTAGGAGACGTTAGCGGATTGACCCGCGCCCCATACCTGAATCAGCCCAGTGAAAGCAATCCGCTGAAGGCGGACATCTTTGTTAGCGAGAATCAAGGCGACTACGCCGACCTCTGGAACGACAACAACTATCCCGATGGATCGGGAGCGCACGTAGCCGCCCAGTTTACTTCGAAGACGGGACCTGGTTTTGCCGATGTCGTACAATGGCCCATGGATCCGGATACTGAGCTTTACTTCGTAGGCACCAGCCCGCAAAATGCCTTCGTGCTCGATACACCGAAGCAGAAGGGCGATCCCGTGGAAATAGCCACAGCCGCCGTTACGGGTTACAAAGACTTGCTGTACACGGGTGAGGAGTCGGCGCACAAGAAGTCGGGTGGCGTGGTGCCACTGACATTCCTGCACACCCAAGTGCTGTGCAAGCTCTACCTCAGGGCCGAAAGCAGCCAAGCCATCACGAACTGGGGCAAGCTGACGAAAGCAGAGGTGACCGCGGCCGACTATGAGACGGGTACGGGAACCAAGCTGGCGGGCATCCCCAAAGAACTGGTACTCACCCTGGCCAACGGAGGCATCGAGCTTGGAACCACTCCGCTCACGGAGCTGTCGTTCTACAAGATGGACAACAGCGGGATGCAGGAGATGTACACGGACGACGCGGTGGACGGGAAAGACGTGGACAATGTCGACGTGAAGCTCTCGACGAGCAAGGATCTCGCCCTGGGCTACGTGATGATTCCCGTGGACGTCGAGGCCGCGAACAACACGACGGGCATCGTCCCCACCAGGCTGAGGCTGCAAGCGCTGAAGCTGAGGCTGACCAGCGAGACGTATAGCGGAAACAAGGGCGAGATGGCACCTGCCACGACTATCGTGGACATCACGCAGGCGGGAACCGTTGGCGGAAAGGTGATAGGCACGTCTGGTACGGCTGTCAACATCTTCTTGAAACTCAGGGAGAACGGAGGTATAGAATTTACCAAAGTCACAGTGGCCGAATGGGGCAAAGTAGGCTCAGTGACGGGAGAAATAGGTGGATAACCGAAGCAAACACATGGAAAGAGCATGATAAAGCTTTGTTGGATTTCCCTCATCTTTTTTTTAATGGTTTTGTTTTCGTGCACGGACAGTTACAAGGAGGTGCTGTCCGTGCACTCCCCTCTGACCGTTAGCCTGCATCCCTTGGATTTCACCACGCAGGGCGATGCCCGGAAAGGGACAATCTGGTCGAGAGCGAGCGAACCGGGCAATTATGGCGCCCTCACCGCCGAGCGGGAAAGTGCCGTGAATGACCTGTGGTACTTCGAGTTCGACGGCGACGGCGACCAGAGCCGATGTCTCGCCATGGGGCATCTTGAGGCGGGCGAACTGACCAACCCCCAACAGGTGGCACTCTGCCCAATCAATGAAAAAAGCATCGGACATGCCTTCTATCTCGTGGCCAACATCGGCGACGAAATGCAAGCGCTCGTCGGGAAGGGAGCTGTCGTGGCCAGCCCCACGGAGGGCACGACACTGAACGAGATGAGAAAACTGACATTCGAATGGAAGCACTTCCAGTCGACCAACGGCGCGGACTTCTTCCTGCCCATGACGGGCAATTTCAAGGTTAGTGATACGTCGGCCAACGTGCGGGTGACGCTCACACGGCGAGTGGCACGGGTGGACGTGGACCTATTGGGAGGCGAGGCCTTCGTTCCAGACCGATTCACGATGCTCAACTTGCCCGCGGTCGCCTCGTTCCTGCCCAATATGGAGAACACTTGGCCTGCGGACGGGCAAACCGACGCATTCGAAGATCATTCGGACACGCATACTCTGCCAACCTTCTACCTCCCCGAGAATCGACGCTCGATTAAAGACAGGCACCGCACGAAAGTGGCCGTGGAAGGCAAATTGCATGGAACTACCGACGTACGACAGGAGGTTTACCTCACGGTAGGAGGAACGTACGAGGTGGCGGCGAACACGCGGTACGCTGTGCACCTGAATACCGAGAATGCCGACATATCTCCCTCCATCAACCTTTCGGAACCGCGAGGACGTGCCAATTGCTACATCGTCAACAAAGTCAACACCTCTTATTGCTTCGACGCACGCGTGCAAGGCAACGGAGTGCCCACGCCCGAGGGCACCTACTCGCCACTGACCAACATGAAAGGGACGGAAGCCATCGTTGTCTGGTCCATGGGAGGCGATACCGGTAAAGGCATCAATGGAGTGGCCACCAACGTGGCCTACAACCCCGACAACGGACTGATTTATTTTCGTACCGCCAATACCAACGAAGGTGGAAACGCTCTCATCGCCCTGCTCGACGATAAGGGTGACATACTCTGGTCGTGGCACGTCTGGAAGGTCGACTACGACCCCTATACCACCGTTGCCCACGACAACCTGAAGGTCGGTTACCAGAGCTATACACTCGCCAAAGGAGCCGGAACCCCGAACACGGAAACGCCGTCGCCCTTGCGCATGATGACGTACAACCTCGGAACCATCAATACGCAATCCTATATGCCAAACACGGGCAGCAACAAGCCCGGACAGCTGGGGCTGATTTATGAATGGGGACGGAAAGAGCCATTCCTGGGACGGAAGGCTTGGAACAACAACAACGACCGATACGATAGTTATACGGCTGTGGAATACGAATGGAGGGACGGATCGAACGGCACTTCCATCGTGCCGGCGAAACGGACCGCGAAGGAGGCGATAGCCTACAACATCGGCCATCCGACCCATTTCGTCTCGTCTGCCTTGCGCAACAGCTCGGGGAAGGACGTGTACGAGTACGATACCTGGGTAACCGATGAATATCCGCGCGACTTGTGGGGAAATCCCAACGAAGTGGTGCATACGGAGAACAGCAACGAATATGGAGCGGGAGCATCGCCCAATCCTCTGAAAGGGATAAAGAGTTGCTTCGATCCCTGCCCCCCGGGATGGCGCGTGCCGCCTCAGGATAGCTGGGAGAAAATGATTATGTTGCAGACCTCTTGGTCTACCTACGGTCGCTGGATCCGCCTCAATGGCACCAATGGCAGCTTTTCGAATATAGACAGCGGATGGTACCACGCATTGGGCCTGTTGCTCGAAGGGAAATTCCAGTATGTAGGGTCTTGGGGAGGCTATTGGGAATCGTCGCCTTGGGCCAAAGGGAACATCAGGGAGTATGGCGGCAGCCGGATGCGTTTTGGGAATACGGGGTACACTGGCGACATGCAATCCTACACCCCATGGCATGCCGGCTACGGAACCGGACACGCCGTTCGTTGCTGCCAGGAATGAGAAAGAACCAAACATAAACAGAGATATATAAATCGTTCATCTTGAAAGACAAAAAGCAGGGGGAGACGCGAATGAGACGTTTCGGGGATATACACCGTAAATTCCATCGATTGCTGGCAGCCGTATGCGCCAGCCAACTATTGTACGCCTGTGCCGCCGTGGATATTGAGCCTGACGACATAGCCGGACCGGTATCCGGGCAATGGATACGCCTCACGGCGGTGATGCCTGGTGCCGAGGTGGGAGCCTACACGCGTGCGCCATTCGCCATCATCTCGGAAGATACGCCGCTGAAGGCCGACTTGCTGATGTCGCGTTCTCCGCTCCATTTTGCCATGAACCAGCTGGAGGGAAGATCGGCCGTGGTATTTACCTCTCCGTCCATCGCTACGGTCAATCCCCGTATGGAATATCCCCGCCCGCCGAAAGATGTCTACTTCAGGACCTTCGCGCCCGACGGCAGGTGGACAACCGACGGACCGCGGGGAGACACCATAGCTACCGTAGGCTCAGTCCCCGGCAACGTGGACCTGATGTACGCCGATGTCGTGAAGGTTTCGGCCGCGACGGAAAAAGATAATCCATCCGTGCGATTGGCATTCACGCACGCCCTCGCCTTGGTACGTGTCTTCGCCCGTTACAAGGATCTCGAGGCGAGAGCGGAATGGGGAAACATCACCGACATGCGGCTGGGAGGTATCGGAGGAGGAACAGGGAATGTTCCCGAGAGCATCGTTCTCGACTACACGCAAAATGTCGTGGATGCCCCGCCGCCTGCCACCGTTCATCAAATTCCCTTGTTTCGCCTCGATCCGGGGAGCTTCACCCACCCCTATACCGAGACGCCTTTCACCGGGCAGACCGATACTCCCGCCTCGCTGTACGAAGCGAAGAAACAACTCTTGCTCGATGCCGTGGAGGACAAGACGCAACCCATAGCCTACGTGATGACACCCTGCCCGCGCGAGGGGCTGGGCGGATTGCGCATAGAGGCGAAATCGACCGCGCTGATGAAATGGATAACCACCCAATACCCCATAGAAGTGGGGAAGATCGGGGCGGGCAAGTGCGTCGATATCTACCTTACGCTATCCAAGGGAGGAAAACTCGTCGCCGACGTGAGGGTGGACGACTGGAACGCCAAAACGCAGTACGAGAATCTCGACTTCAGCTACCAAGGCAAACCGTCGGTCGACCTGAGTGCTTACGGACGAGCTAACAGCTACATCGTCAATGCCGCCAACGCTAACTACCGATTCGACGCGGGCACGCAAGGCAACGGGCTGGCACCCACAGGCAACTATTACACCGTCGACAACAAGATGACAGGCGCACGGGCCATCACGCTATGGTCCATGGGCGGGGAGGTGGCCGATACCCTGGACGGTGTAATCACCAACGTACGCTACTATCCCGACGAGCGAACCATCTACTTCCAGACGGCCAACACCGAGGCGAACGGAAATGCCCTCATCGCGCTCGTGGATAAGAGTGACAAAATCCTCTGGTCGTGGCTCATCTGGAAGACGGACTACGATCCCTACGGAAGCGGCGACACGGCGTACGACAGTTACACCATCACTCCCACCTCGGGCAACAATGGCAACAAGGTGGGACAGCCCGACGGCGTGCCCTATCCGCTACAGGTGATGAAGATCAACCTCGGAGCGATCGGGAACGACAGGGGGAACAGTGTTCCGGGCGCGCTTGGGTTGCTGTACCAATGGGGAAGGAAAGATCCGTTTCTCGGTGCCATCCGATGGGGCTGGAGCTCACGGTTTGAAAGCTTTGTCAGCACCGACCCTGCCGCCAATGGAGGATGGGTAGACACCAATCCGACCACTACCGACAACGAACGGACAATACCCTATGGCATCGCCCACCCCATGACATTTATCACGACTAAATCCATGCAGAATGGAGATAAAAGCGAGTCATGGTTGTCGACACCCCGAAACAGCCTTTGGGGAAGCGAAAATACGGTGGGTAACACCTGGGTCAACAATCCGAACCTAACCATATCGCCCGATTATAAGTTTGGGCAGAAGACTTGTTTCGATCCTTGTCCGCCCGGCTGGAAAGTCATGCCATACTACGGATACAACGCACTGGAGAAAACGGATGATACCTGGCAGCGCGGCTTCTCATTCTCCTACGACGGCGCGAGTTCTTCGTCGCCTCATACCATCTGGTATCCCGGCGTAGGCTATCGATACGCCACCGCGGCGAATATCACACAAATAGACAAGGAGTGTTATTATTGGTCCGCGGCGGGATATGCCAGCCAAAACAACCAGAAGATGTTGTCCGCCGCTTTCTTCCAGAATAAGAACGAAGGGACTACAGGTATGGTCCTTTTGGGATGCGGCAAAGGTTACTGCGTGCGATGCTGCAAGGAATAGGCGATCCAAAAACCTCTATTATCAACCAACCTAATCGATCTAACCAGAAATCCCCTGTCAGGCGATATGCTTGGCAGGGGATTCATTATTCGTGGCGCGGGCTTGCGGGGCGAGCCTATCAGTCTTTCAGTTTCGCCTTGATGAAGTCGCGGTTCAGGCGGGCGATGTTGCTGATGGAGACGTTCTTCGGGCACTCGGCCTCGCAAGCGCGGGTGTTGGTGCAGTTGCCAAAGCCCAGCTCATCCATCTTGGAGAGCATGGCCTTGGCGCGACGCAGCGCCTCGGGCTTGCCTTGGGGCAGCAGGTTGAGCTGGCTCACCTTGGCCGAGACGAAGAGCATGGCCGAGCCGTTCTTGCAAGCGGCTACGCAGGCGCCACAGCCTATGCAGGAGGCGGCGTCCATGGCCTCGTCGGCGATGGGCTTCGGTATCAGTATGGCATTGGCGTCCTGGGGAGCGCCCGTGCTCACGTTGACGTAGCCCCCGGCTTGCATGATCTTGTCGTATGCCGTACGGTCGACCATCAAGTCCTTGATGACGGGGAAGCCCGCCGAACGCCAAGGCTCCACGGTGATGAGGTCGCCGTCGTGGAACCGGCGCATGTAGATCTGGCAAGTGGTGGCACTCGTGGCCGGGCCGTGCGGATGGCCGTTGATGTAGAGCGAGCACATGCCGCAGATCCCTTCGCGGCAGTCGTGGTCGAAGACGATTGGCTCTTTCTTCTCGCTGATGAGTTGTTCGTTCAGGATATCCAGCATCTCGAGAAACGAGGTGTCGCCGGGGATATCTTTCATGGGGTAGGTCTCAAAGGCGCCCTTGGCTTTCGGGCCGGCCTGCCTCCACACCTTCAATGTAAATGATATATTCTTATCCATGTTCTTTGATTCTTTAAATGTTCCACTTCACCGGTTAGCTCTTGTAATTACGAGTCTGGACTTTAATCGCTTCGTACACGAGCGGCTCTTTATGCAATACCGGGGCTTTCTCGTCGTCGCCTTGGTATTCCCAGCAGGAGACGTAGAAATAGTGCTCGTCGTCGCGCTTGGCTTCGCCCTCTTCCGTCTGGTACTCCTCGCGGAAGTGTCCACCACAGCTCTCGTTGCGGTTCAGCGCGTCGTAGGCGATCAGTTCACCCATGGTGATGAAGTCGTTCAGCCGCACGGCCTTGTCCAGCTCTACGTTCAGTCCCTCTTTTGAGCCGGGGATGTAGAGGTTGGTCTCAAACTCCTTGCGAATCTCCTTCAGTTTGGCGAGACCCGTCTTTAGCCCTTCGGCCGTACGTCCCATACCCATGTATTCCCACATGACATGGCCCAGCTTTTTGTGGATAGAGTCTACCGATTCGTTACCCTTAATGTTCATGAGCTTGTCAATCTTCGCCTGCACGGCTTTCTCTGCCTCTGCAAACTCGGGCAGGTCGGTAGAGAAGCGTGGAACGGTGATTTGGTCGGACAGGTAGTTCTGCATGGTGTAGGGGAGCACGAAGTAACCGTCGGCCAGTCCCTGCATCAGCGCCGAGGCGGTTGGCGCCGTGGTCGGAGAAGTTGCACTCGCCGATGGCGAACAGGCCGGGGATGGTGGTCTCCAGTTCGTAGTCCACCCAGATGCCGCCCATGGTATAGTGGATGGCGGGATAGATCATCATCGGGTTGTCGTATGGGCTTTCGTCCGTGATCTCTTCATACATATCGAAGAGGTTTCCATAGCGTTG
>JAISIZ010000050.1 GCA_031261785.1 Mediterranea sp. (in: CFB group bacteria) | reverse complement strand
GAATCTATTTCGTAGCCCACACACGAATAGGAACGAAAAACGATAGGATGGGCATTTTCACCGCTTTATACGCGGCAGCGCGTTGCCGATAGCCTCTCTCGCGAATGGCATGAAGAACGCGCGAAGAGAATAGTCCTTCGATCCCCATGCGGGCGCACATATGGGGTTGACTTTGGGGCTGATTCGCCCACGGATTTCCGCGCATGACCCCGAAAGCTTCATGCAAATCCGCGTGAAACGAAAAGCTCGGGCTTTTTTCTCCATTCCCGAAATCTGATTACAAAAGCTCGGGCTTTTTTCTCCATTCCCGAAATCTGATTACAAAAGCTCGGGCTTTTTTTCCCATTCCCGAAATCTGATTACAAAAGCTCGGGCTTTTTTCTCCATTCCCGAAATCTGATTACAAAAGCCCGGGCTTTTTTCTCCATTCCCGAAATCTGATTACAAAAGCTCGGGCTTTTTTCTTCATTCCCGAAATCTGATTACAAAAGCTCGGGCTTTTCGTTCCTCGCGAATCCGAGGTTGAAATTTGTCGACCTCGCGAAATCTCCATGCGGCGCGTGAGATCTTCGCGGATCAGCGAAGATTCGCCCACGACGACGACAATGATAGGGTCGGAACTCTCCTTCTTCCCGCATACATACAGGACACAAAGTCGCGACTTTCCCGGCTTGCGCCACCCTACGCCACCCTATTTTAGGCCATAAGTAATTGATTATCAATGCACGCTATGTGATAGCGAAGAAAAGTGATGAAGTCAGGACGTGGCGGAATATGCTTCCCGCGCCTCACTTTTTTCTTCCAGCCCCCCGAATTTGTCGGGTACCCCGTTTTGGGACACCAGTGAAAATCTGTGTTTGTCTTGTGCCATCTTTTTTAAAGTCGTTCACTTGTGAGATACAGGAATCCGCGCCCTTTAGCACCTCAGCGAAAACCTCACGCGGGCAACACGGAACCCTCGCGCCGCCGCGAAACGCCCATGCGGCGAACAGGGACGTTTATCGCCACCGCGAACTCCTCAAGCTATCGGCATGGACACTTAGCACCGTCGCGAAAAGCCCATGCCGCAGACAGGGACGATTGTCACCGCCGCGAAAAGCCCGTGCACACTGCGTGGAGGATTCGCGCCGCCGCGATGGCTCCCCGCACGCCGCATGGGATCCGCACGACACGGATAGTCTCCCGCAAGGATGTCTCGCGATGTGCTTCCTCACGCACGCACGCCAAGCATACGTCGCCACCCTCTACACCGCATTTGAAGTTGACGAGGAGACGACACAGGTTTTCACTGGTGTCCCGCCCTCTTCCTACATATAGTGGCGCAAAGCCTGACTGTGCTCTCTTACCGCTCAAATCCAAATCGGTGCCATGCCTCCATCACCAAGCGTTTGGTACGATATTCGCCCAAGCTCCGCTTTTCGTTCTCTTTCAGTACCCGGAACGTTTCGTTGATGCAGCCTGCGCCACATACTTCTTCGGGGTCGAGGATGTAGAGAATGTCCTCTGTATTGAGTCCGTAGAGGCGTGCGAAGATGGCATCGAGTTCGGCCTGAAGTAGCGTGCGGCGCTCTTCATCATAAACAAATGGCGTGCGGCTTCCGAGCTGTGGCAGCTGGGAGCGTTGTTCCTCGTCCATCTCCTCCCAAAGTTCGGTGGCCCAAGCGTCGAGGTCGTGGTTGAAATAGCATAGTTCGACCACACGCTTTACGATTTCCATATAATAGGGACTGCCGATAATTCGTTCGGGAGACAATACAGGGAACTGTTTCACAAAACTGATGCTCGCATGAGTTCCACCGATCTTTTGACGTGCCACATAGTCAAAAGTGAGTGACGATAGCATGCCGAGGAGCGAAGCTCCGGGCATACCGCCACGCTCCGCGAAGAGGAGCGTGGCGGTATTCCCGACGCCGGAGGCGTCGGGAATACCGGACGTTATAAACGTCCGTTGATCCGCAGTCCTAGTGATATCCCGAAAACCTATCAGCCATTTGTGTTTCCACTCCCACAGCACCTTGCCTTTGCTATCTGTCTTTATCAGCCGTTTCCGCACCTCGTCGAGAGGTACCCAATACCAAGGCATGATGGCATGGTTAGCATCTTGCAATTCCTTCAAGGAGGGTGAAGAGATGGTGCTAGGGCGTTCCTTTTCCGTAGTGGGCCAAGTGCCATGATGATGGTTGTAGTGCCAAATCATCTTCCCTTCGTAAAGTGGTACGTAAATGGTGTCGTCCAATGTAAAACGGTTGCCACGGAGTGTGGCACCAGAGGCCATAAGCTGGGCGTAGGTGCGGAAGAGGTGAGAATCATTGGACATATCAATCATGCGACCAAATTTTACCTCCCACGGATTGCTCCTCTCAGCTTCATTTATCAACACTTCGGCGTTTTGGTAGATTTTCTTTGTCAACGCGGCATCGCGACTGGTACGGAAGATGGGACAAGTCTTGGTGTTGGGACTAAAGAGAGCTATATCGTCCGTTTGCAAGGTGTAGATGCGGTTGGGGTCGAGGAGGTGATCCAAACGAGTAAGGAAGAATCCACCGCTTACGATGCGAGGGGCAGATTGCTCCTTGCCGGCGGTAAGAAGGCAGAACTTAAACATTCGATGAATGTCAAAGAGTGCTTCTCTATTCTCAAAATCATATAGTGAAACCAACCTGTTTTCATTCACCAGCTTGGCAAAGAAATCTTTGTTGCTGTCGTTCACGGCGATACCGGTAGGCAACACCAGTCCCCAAGTCTCTTTGGAGAACGAAAGACAGAGCTCGGCAAATAGTGGATAGAGGTCTATGTCGCCTGTCGCCGTCAGCGGAAAGCGCTCCGAGAAACGTATAAAACGACTAAGTGCTTCGGCATCGTGGAGTGCCGTTTGATATGTTTTGTAAAGGTCGGGGGCAGTGAGAGGCAAGTTGGTGATGGCTTGCTTGCGCTGGGCTGCCGTTCCGGCGTTTACAATATCGGTACGTCCTTGGCTCTCGAACCATTTTTTATCCTCTACTTTTATCTTATCCCACGGCGGATTGCCGCACATCACATCGAATCCCCCATTGTCCGCAAATATCTCGGGAAACTCCACGCACCAATGGAAGAAGCGGTGCTGCCGGGCTGCTTGGACGATTTCTTCTTTGAAATCGTCGGTCAAAGGCATGAAGTTGTCCAAAGGCTCCTCCAAGTACTTAATCTCTTCCAATGCCTGATAGACCGTGCGGGTATAGGGAATGGGTGGTAAGGTAAACTTATCGCCATCTTCCTCTCGCACTTCTTCTTCTACCTCATCGGGAGTAAACTGTTTGTAGAAAGCATACGTATAGAGGTCGCAAGCTCGTCGCAGGCATTCTACGCGTGGCGACTGCATCAAATCTTCCCACTTGTGTTGTTTGGTAAGCTCCTCCAATAGAGAGTTTTCGGGAAGTTGGGCGATTTCGCGCACTTGAGTGCCTAAGCTCACCTGCTCGGAGCTGATGTGCTGTATGGCGTAATCGCCGCTGAACAACGTAATTTGGACACCTGCTTCTTTGCCGTCGTGCAACAGCTCAATGTCTTTCAGCGCTTCGGCGTTTATCTTGCGGATACGTCGCAAGGTCTCTTTGTCGGTAGCGGCGAATGCCTCTTGGGGCACTCCACGAAGCAACTCATCGAGGTTGGCCACGCCCAGCACCGAGTTGCCGCAGCGGATGTGGTGGTCGAGGAACGACAGCGGTTTGCCCGCGCAGTATCCCTCGATCCAGAGCACCACCTTGCACAGCTCCACGGCGTCGGGGTTGAGGTCGACGGCATAGACGCACTTTTGTATTACCTCGCGGAGTGCCTCCCGATAGTCGGGAGAGGCAGGGTTGTCCTCTCCCGTGCGGATGGAGCAGACGTACCAAGCGATGGTGCGTGCCATGGCCAGCACGATGTGCCCGGAACCGCAGGCAGCGTCGCACACCTTCAGGCGTAGGAGCGAAGCTACTTGTTCGTCGGGGGTGGCAGCACGAGCCACACGTTCCTTGATAACTGGTTCGAGCGTGGTGCGGATAAGGTTCTGCACCAAATCGGGGCGGGTATAGTAACTACTGGTGCTCTGCCTGTCGAGGCCTCCCACAAAGCCAAACTGCCAATTGGAGGCATCGGGCGCCTGCGTGACGTATGGACGTTTCTCGAGGATGCCCTCGTACACAGAGCCGAATTCCTCGACATCGAGCGAGGAGTAGTTGATCTTCACCCTGTTGCCACGCTCGTCGGTGAATACGTTGAGGGTTCCGAGTGCCTCGAGCAGGCGGTCGTTGCATACGGTACACCGGCGCAGGTAGCGCAGTGTCTCCTTACCGAACAGTACGCCACCCAAGGGCTTGATGCCCAGCCTGCCTCCAAAGCCGCCTTGCTCGAACAGGTGGAAGGTATCCATCAGTCCCTGCCAGAGGTCGGCGTAACGATGATTGCGCAAGTAGCTCAGTTCGGAGAGTTGGCGCAAGCGCGAAGCGGCGTAATAGCGCTTATAGATGTCGTATTGGCGGCGTATGCGCCCGTAGTCCGGATGGGTGATGGTGGGGAACTGATACACTAACCCTCGATCCTCGATGATGAAGAGGAAGAGCAAGCGATAGATGAGATGGGTAAGCTCTTTGTTGAATTCGGTCACGGATAGCGTACCGTCGGCCAGCCCCGCACGCAACCGGTCGTTGCCTTCGCCTTCTCCCCGCACGGCTGCCTGTCCGATAAGTTCCATGGCCTGTTGCGCCGCTGCCGACAGCCCGTCGCGTATGCGGTTGCCGCTCTCGATGCTCAGGTTGAAGTATTGGTCCATGACACACGGATCGTCGCCCGCCATGCGGAAGCGGGAGGCATGGAGCAGGCGAAACAGGAGGCAGAACTCGGTATATTTATCCTCTTCCAGCATACGTCGCAGGTCGAACTCAAGGTAGACGAGTTTCACCAATTGCCCGGTGTTGCGGATGAGGCGGAGGGTCTGTCCGTTGGCCACGATGCCATACACGCATTCGGTGTTGTTGAGATACTCCAGCATGGTGGCGTGTGGCGACTTGCGCCGCTGCGCGCCTTTGGCTCGGTAGTCAAGCGAGCATTTCTCGAGCGAATCGGTCAAGGTGTCGCCCGTGCGGTCGCCTGTTACGATGATGGGCAGGCCGCGCAAGTCGGGGCAAAGGTAGGTGATGTCGTATTTATTCGAACGCTCGTCGCCCGTGACGACGTAAGCGGTCTGCCTGTCGAGCCGATAGCCGAGGTTGTTGAACAGGCGCTCCATCAGGTCGCGTGCCCGGCGCGTGCCGTAAGGGTCGTTCAGGGTGGAGCGTTCGTTATAGAAGTGCCAATCGTTGCGCAGGCTGCTCCATACGTAGTCTATGGCTGCCGATACGGAGGAGTCGATGGCGAAATCCTCGGCCCTGTTGCCCCTCAGATTGTTGTCCCGCTCTATGGCATGCAGGATGTCGTCGGCGAGCAGGTGTCCGTATACGTGAATGCTTGTATAATCCATAAGTGCGTTTACTGTTTGGGGATGAAGACGAATGCGGCTATCACGTCCATGGGCAATACCGGCTCGGCCACTTGGTAGGTGTCTGCCCGGGTGTAGGTGCGATACTGCGTGAACGCGTCGACCAGCTTATTGGCCCGTTCGAGGGCTATGCCGTCGGTATGCAGGCGCAACGTCTTCTCGTCGTTGATCCAGTTGATGGAATCGTCGAGTATGAGGCTTTGCGAGAGGTTGTCGACATTGCCGGTAGCCCGGGCGTTCAGGAAGAGTTCCTGGCAGGTGTCTTGCCCGATGAAGTCGTGCCGGTCTATCGATCCGCGGTAGCCAACGAAAATCATCTCTTCGCCCAGTAGCTCTCGATCGGCTTGGTTGACGTCCTTTATCACGCTGCGCACGCGCGTCAAGAGGATGGTAGTCCGCGTCTTCACCTTGTCCGTCTCCATCACCAGCGTGCGTCCGGCTTGCAGCTTCCCGCCGTTGATAGTATCGTTGACCACTCCTCGCGACAGGTCTTCCACGAAAACGTGGTTACGTCCGATGTACGTATAACCCTTAGGAGTAGGCGAGGCGAAAGAGATGCGTACCTTGGTTTCGGGACCGGGGAAGTAGTGTAGCAACTTGGATGAGCCGACCTTCGGGAAGCTGTAGCAGAGCGGGCTGTCCTCCTTGACGTCCACGCCGGCGTTCCGCAACTCTTGCACCACGAACTCACAAGTATCGTCCACTCCACCTATCACCCTGTGCGCCTCGTTGAGCGTGGCGGTGAGCCGGGTAGGATCCAGCTGCTTGGTCTTGTGCGCGAAGTAGGTGTGCGACAACCGTTCGTTCTCCTCCATGCGCTTTAGCTTCAGCTCTTGTTCGTCGTCGGTAACGAAGTCCTCGTCTGAGAAGAGCGATGGTTGCATGATGTTGTCCGGCTTGCGTGTGTCGGTCACCAAGATGCGTCGCATGATGCTCTCCATGAGCGTGGCGTCGTTGTCGGCTATGGGAAGGTATATGCCCAGTTTCTTCTTGATCTCCCGCTGCTTCTTGTAAAGCACGTTGAGCACGATATCGTCTACGGGATTATTGGTGGCGTACATGGTCGATATGAGCACTTCGTCGGATGTTTGCCCAAACCGGTCGACGCGTCCGTCGCGTTGTTCCATGCGGTTGGGATTCCAGGGCAGGTCGTAGTGTATCACCGCATCGAATCCCTGCTGCAAATTCACTCCCTCGGAGAGGCAGTCGGTGCATACCAGCACGTGTCGCTCGGCCCGGCATAGCGCGTCGATCTTCATCTTGCGTTCTTCGTCGGCCTGGCGGCTGCTTATCACGTCGATAGCCACGTTCTTTGTCCGTCGGTTGGCGGCCAAACGGGCTTGCAGGTACCTTCCTACGTATTCGGCCGTCTGGATGTATTGGCAAAACACGATGGGATTTTTGTCGCTGGCCAAAGCGAAATTGACGTTCTCCAGCGCTTTCTTCACCTTGTCGTCGGCATCGTTCTCCTCTATTCGCCGCAGCCTCTCGATGAAATCCTTGAGCTTGTTCTTGTCCGTCCGCTGGATGGCCTCGAGCGCCTCAGGGGGCACGTCGTCCGCGTCGGTCAAGTCTTTCAGGGTGTCGTTGAAGATGTAAATCTGCTCCGTCGTGCCGTCGATATCCTCTTCCGGTATAGGGGTATCACTGTTCTTGGCAATCTTGTTGGACAGCATGCCTATGCCTGCTTCCGGACTTGACATCACGCCGCGCATCATGGCCAGCAAATCCCAGTAGATGTAGCGTTGCTTGCGGCGGTCGATACCGTCGGCCTGCCGAATGCCTCGCTTGATGTAATTGATGAGGTCATTGAGTAACAGGCTGTATTCGGGCGTATGGTTGTATGCGTCGTTGTCGATCCGAACGCGGCTGGGAAACAAGACCTCATTGTCGTCCAGATAATACTTGATGTCGGCGCGTCGGCGTTGCACGAAATGCTTGGAGAGCGCCTCCCGTTCCTTGGCCGTCTCCAGCGTATAGTTAGCGAATTCGGAATCCAGCAGCCCGATGATAGACTGGAACTCCTGCGTCTGCCCACTGTGGGGCGTGGCGGTGAGCAGCACCAGTTGCTTGCCGGCTTCCGACAGTTTATTCAGCAGGTAGTGGCGTTGTTGCTGCGACTTGTTGGTTCCCGTGGGGCGCGCGCAGGTGTGCGCCTCATCTACGATGATGAGGTCTGGGCAATGGTCGAGAAAAATCTTCATGCGCTCGTTCTGCTTCACGTAGTCGATGGAAATGACCTGGAAAGGGATGTCGCGGAAGATATTCGAGTCGCCCCGTAGCCGCCTCTCCAATCGGCTCACCGTGCTCGAGCGTATAATCTCGGCGTCGAGGCCGAACTTGTCCTTGATCTCGTTCTGCCATTGCTCGCAGAGGTGAGGCAGGCAAATCACGGCGAAGCGGTCGATTTCGTTGCGGTCGAGTAACTCTTTGGCAATGAGCAGGGCTTCGAGTGTCTTGCCAATGCCTACGTCGTCGGAGATAAGCAGGCGGACGCGTTCCTGCCTCAGAGCCATGATGAGGGGCACCATCTGGTAGGGACGCGGCTCGAAAGAGAGGCGTCCCAAGCAATGGAACGGACCGGCTATGTCGCGAAACGACAGCCTGCAAGCATGATAAAGAATGCGTGCCGCCAGCGGATAGCCTCCGTTGCCAATGTCGGCCGATGAGGGGCGTTTGAACTGGTAAGGGCGGATGTCGTCCAGCTTGTCGTATAATGGTAGGTACAGCCCGACGATTTCGGCATCGGTTCCCCCGAGGGGCTTAATCACGAGCAGGTCGGCGTCGCTCGATCGCTGTACCACCCAGGGGCGTTGGCGGAACTCCACCAGAGTTCCCGTTTGATATTCCATATATTTATTGTCAGCTTATAGGTGTGAAAATGGCGGGATGCGCCGCAATAAAGTCGGCCAGGGGCGTGGCGTAATGCCACGTCAGTACGACGAATCCCGCGTCGCGCAACAGGTCGCGCTTGGCGCGGTCGTCGGCCTGCGTTTCGGGGCGGTCGTGCGGCGTGCCGTCGCAGAACAGCACGATGCGGTTGCCATACAAGAAGTCGGGGCGCACGTAGTAACGGTCGGGGAAGCTGGGCTGCGCCTTGTCGGGTAGGCGCAGGCGGTGCTCGTACAAGTATCTCAGGAAGTCGCGTTCGGTGGAACTGTCTTGGTCGCGTTCCCGTTCGAGCGTCTGGTACTGCTGCTCGTAGCTCATGTTCTGCCCTCGCGAGCGAATCTCCACGGTGGCCTCTTCCATGATTTTCAAGGCGCGGTATATTTCACGGATATCGATCTCCTGATGGTAGGGCTGGTTGTAGTAGTTGAGCAGGTTGCCATAATCGGCAGGTGTCAGCTTGTCCAACTCGTCGGGGGTGTACGTGCGCTTTTTGCCAAAACAGATCTCATACGCGCGATTCACTATTTCGCGATAGGAAGCGGCCTCTTCCACCAATCGGGAGAGTACGCCCAGCGAGCCTTCGGCATTTTCGTACAGGAAAATATTGGGTATCGGTCCTTCGCCCATCACCACGCCACCAATCTCATTCCCCTCGACTTGGAACACATCCTCGATGGCTTGCTTGAATGCGTAGAGGAAGGTGCGTACGGCGGCCTTGTTGGCAAGCTGCAACGCCTGCGTAGGCTGTATGTAGATGGCGTTGGCCGTCACCTCGGTGTAGAGTTTCACGAACTTCACCCGCTCTGAACGTTCGGGTTGCTGGTCGGCATTCTGTCCGATTCGTCGCAAGTCTTCCCCGCTTAGCCAGTCGCCCGTTAGCGTGTCAAGGGCAAAGCCGTTGGAATGCTCCTTGTTCTTCGATTCGAGGAAGTAGGTGATGCGGCAAGCCGGTATGTACTGGATGTTGGCCAGATGCTTGCCGTGGAGCGTCAGCTCGCTCTTGCTGATGGCTTGCGGATTGTCCGAAGCGAAGTAGACCTTGGTTTGGTAGTACGCCCTCACGCGTTCCTCCTCCTGGCAGGTTATCTTCTCGCTCTCCATGGCGATCATGTCTCCGGAGCGCAAGCAGAGGCCGGATACCATGCGTGCCGTGCCGTCCAGCGATTCGCCAGTGATGATGTCGGTATGGTGCGTGGAGTTCTCTCGGTTTTTGTAGATGACACCGGTATTGGGGTTATAGAAGAATTTGTCATAGAGGATCTCGCCGGTAAGTATCATCCGCTTGATGCGGAATTTGCTTCCATCGTTGTATATCACGTTTTGCGGGCCAAACTCGGTCAAGGCCTGGGAGCGCGGCCGGCTCAGGTATTCTTGCTTGTCCCCCTTGTATTGCAAGAGCGCCCGCTGTGGCAATTTGGTGAAATTGTAGCCGGGTAGGAAGCCCTCGCTGGCCAAGTATCGATAGGGATAGAACTCGTCTTCCTCGTGCCTGGCTCCCTTTTCTTGCCCTGTCAAATGGTCGCGTAGTCTCGCGGCGCGCTGTTCTTTCCTCATGGCTTTCTCTCTCTCTTTCGACTTATTGCCATAGAGCTTGTTCTTGATGATGGATTGGGCTTCGGTCAATTCCGTCATGGCTACTTTGTATATGGCGCACCAACGCTTGAACGCAAGACCGAAATCAGCCTCATAGGCATTGAGCACGCTGTCAATCCATTGCTCACCAAACCAGTACGGTGGGTTGCCATTCAGCTTCTCGCGCAAAAAACCGTCGGCCATCACCTTGCGGTAAAGCTGCTTGATCTCGCTTTTCCGCTCAGCGGTAAGTTGCAGATAGGGCAGCACTTCCTCCTTCAACGTGATATTGCTGATGTCGTCATGATCCAGCAACGCACCTATGCCATCGGAGAGTTGCGGGATGGGGCAGACGGACAGTATGGTGGAATGCAGGTGAGTACGGAACAATTCCTCGTTGACAAGCTCCATGCGCGGGGCCTTGACCTCGCCTTTCACCATCTTGCCTGGGTAGGTGAGATAGTAGTTCTCGTGCGAGTTACGCGGACGGCAATAGGTATAGATCAGCGCCGACTGCCCGCTACGCCCGGCTCGCCCTGCGCGCTGGGTATAGTTGGCCGGAGTGGGTGGCACGTTGCGCATCCCCACGACGGAAAGTTCCTTGATGTCGATACCCAGCTCCATGGTCGGCGAGCAATATAGGACGGGGAACTCTCCTCCGCGAAACTCCTTCTCACGTTGCGCACGATCAGCCTTCGACACTTGGCCGGTATGATCCTTGGCTTCGAGCGTGATTTCGCGGAGCGGGATATTTCGATAGAAGTCTTGGAAATAATGATTGGGTTTGGGAGGCTTGACATCCTTCAACGATCGGAACTTGATGGGATTGGGCCGTATATACTCCCCATCGCCTGCATTCCATAGAACTGTCCTGTAATCCAGTTGGAAAGTGCCGTCGCCCGATTCGATGATGTAGTTCGGGAGGTTGCGAAACAGCTCGATCAGATAGGCCTCAATATCAGGAATAGGAGAACCCGTATGCTTGGATATAAAGGAGTCTACGAAGAGCGCGAGTTTGGAACGACGTCCTCCACTCTCCAGATTGTAGTTGTCGCGACGCTTGGGCTTGACGACAAACAATTCGTGTGAAGCTTTGATGCGGTCGCTGTCCTCCAGTCCCCAAGATTTCCGTATATGCTCCTTGACGGCCTTTTCCGTGTCCTTCACGGCTGTTTCGGTCCGTTCGCGCGAGTAGATGCACAGCTTGCGCCGAAAGTAATCGAATAGGTTCACGAGGAATTCCTCTTTTCGCTCGTCTGTCAGCCCTTCCAACTCAGGAATGTCGTAGAGGCGTTCGAAGCCGTCCGTCCCGTAAATTTCCTCATGCAAGTATTTGTACTCAATATTCAGCAAGGCGCAGTCCTCGAGGTTAGGGGTAATCATGCTCCAGTTCTCGGCAAGGTCGTCGTACACAATGGTGGACAGGTAGCGTACCATCACATCCTCCACATCCTTGGCACGACCACCTCGTAAGTTCGGGGATTGCGCATATTCGCTAAAATCGAGATGCAGTTCTTCGAATACCAGCCGGGCAATCTGGGTGTTATCCACTGGCCTGTCCGCTTTCCGTACCGCTTTGTATATGGCGGAGCGGATCCGCCCAATGCGGATAAAGTCGTTGAAGTGTCCCGATTGCAGCGCCGCGTCTTGGCGCGCGTCGACGAACGTAAGCAACTTGCGGTCGTTCGGGGCAAAGCCGCCGATCGCCATCCGCATGATCGTTTCGTAGGACAATACAGTTGTGGCGGTACTCCGCCCCTCACCGCCAATCTTGGCAAGTTTCGACCATTCGGACTGTCGGCCCGTATAAAGCGTTTGGCTGGTGGGGTCGTACTTGAGCGGCGCGGGGACGTACCATCCTGCTTCATAACCTTGTTCCAGCATGCTATCCTTAAGGGAGTAGGCACCCGAAGGCTTGAAATAAATCTGCCGAGGTATTCTGTTGGTATGCGTCTTCTTCAGCTTACGTTTGCCGTGCCCTGTGGTGAACCATTCGTCGGGGAGTTCGTCCATATTCACTTCGTACGCGTCCATCTCCTCGCCCTCCTGTGGCACGAAGAGGTAACCGTCGCTGGTGTCCGCATCGTCTTCTTCGCTGGATCGCATGCGTCCTTCAAAGTCGCGAGGGAGTATTTGGGCATTGGCGGTATCCAAGCGGACAACGTAGAACTCGTGGCCGCTCTGCCGGCTGAATACCAGCGGATAGTACATCACCTTGGTATCTTCCGACGAAAGCTCTTCACAATATAGCTTATCCTTGATCATCAATTTTCGCCTGGTGGCGTATCCCAAGGTGGCGTACACGCTGCCCGTTTGCGGGATAAACTGATGGATCTTGTAAGGCAATAGAGGAGCGCCTCCCCCGGCACTGTTCAAGAGGTTGCACCAATTCAGCACCTCAAGGATATGTTCCTCGCATTGCTTCTCGGATAAGCCGTCCAACACTCTGTTAAGCTCAATAGCGATCTGCTTGATGGATCTCGGCTCGCCACGGAAGTACTTCTTTTCTTCTCCGTCAAACCGCAACGCGATATTTCGGTCAAGCCATAAGGCCGTGGGATAACCATGGAACATATCAGTGTCCCCATCCGGGAGAACCTCCATGCGGACCGCGGCCGCCAAGCTCGAAGAATCAGGTTCCGGCCCGTCGAGGCTGGTACGGAGCGTCTCGTCAATAATTTGGTCGGGAGTGTACGTGGTGCTGAAAAAGCCGGATGCCACCTCGGCCACTTTCCGGCGTTGCTCCGCATACGGCATATCGTCACCTGCCACCATGGTCGCCGACGTGCCAAAGCATAATACCTGTCCGGCGGCCTGTGCCTTGATACGGCGAATGAGGAAAGAGACGTCGCTGCCTTGCATTCCCCGATAGGTATGCAACTCATCGAACACCAAAAAGTGAAGATTCGCGAGGAAATTACGCCGCAACTCCACTTCTCCTCCCGAGCGTGTCATGAGGAACTCGAGCATCATGTAGTTGGTCAATATGATGTTGGGAGGACTGTCTTGCATTTGTTTGCGTTCCGAGTCACCTTCCTGGCCAGTATATTTCCCGAAAGTGACAGGACACTCCCGACCGCCCGATGCCTCAATAAAATAGACTCGGTATCGCTTCAATTCATCGTATTGCGAATTGATCAACGCGTTCATTGGGTAGACGATGATGGCTACCGTTCGCCCTTCGCACGCTTCCTTCCGCTGAAGTATGTAATTGAAGATGGTAGCCATGAAGGTGCGCGATTTACCCGATCCAGTGCCAGAAGTCACGATAAACTCCCTGTCCCGGCACCCCAATTCTATAGCCTCTTGCTGATGCCGATAGAATCTATCTTTGAAGAAATATTCCAGATCTCCATGTATAGGCAAGCCCTTGCCTATCATCTCCGCGACGCTCATGCCCTCGGCAAAGCTCGGATTGAACTGGATAAGAGCTTCCGGCCACATCTCCTCTTCCTGCATGGATTGCTCCACGCGGTCCGCGATCTCCTTGTCTTTAATGGTGGTAAAGCTGCCGATATATTCCTTATACCTCTGCTTTAATTCTCTGTGTAGATCTATTATATTCATAAAGGCTTGATGTCAAAGACTATCTGAGTTACCTTATTGTGACCAATCTGTTCTTACATTCCCACATCGTAGCTAATCACGTGCAAATGTAGCTACAATTGTGCGCAATAGCAAATCAAACCTGAAAATACGTCATGCGAATACTTGTCGCGACGGCGCGAAGGCTTCACGCGAATCCGCGTGAGACGAGAAGTCCGGGCTTCTCGCTTCTCGCGGATCCGCGATTGGCGTTTCTCGGTTGGTGATGAAACCAGGGAGAACATCCCACAAGAAAAGACGCAAACGGTGAGCATCGAACAAAAATAATCTCATAATATTCTGGTTTTTATTTGGTTTATATTATAAACTACTTTATATTCGCGGCGGAGTTCGAACCCAAACTAACAGAAGTATAACTAAAAAACAAGTACGCAATGGAAGAAAAGACGTTGAACGAGCAGGAAAGCATAGCGCTTATCTCTCGAATGATTCAGAACAGCAAGAAGAACTTGCAGATGGGCAGTGGGAACTCTTTCCTGCTGTGGGGCTACCTTTGTGCGGGGACGGCGTTGCTGGTGTATGTGTTGGTGACGCTCACCAAGCTGGAATACGCGAACTTCGCGTGGCTCCTGATTCCGGTGGTGGGCTTTCCCCTGGAACTTCGCCTGAGGCGCAAAAGGGTGAAGCCCGTGACAACCTATATAGATAAGGTGTTGGGCACGGTATGGCGAAACGTAGGGTTCGGTATCTTGGCCTGGATGGTCGTTCTCTTTATTTATCCCCTCGTAGACGAGGACTGGGACTGGAGTGTCATGCAGCTCATGGTGCCCTTTTCGCTCATCATGTGCGCGGCGGGCGCCATGTTCTCGGGATCGATATTGAGAGACCGCTGGATGGAAATCTCGGCCGGGGCAGCCTTCATCGTCGCGCTCCCCACCGTGCTCAGCTACATCCTCGAATCGCTGACACCTATCTACCCGCTCTATGCGCTCTGCTTCGTGCTGATGATGGTGATTCCGGGCCACCGTCTCAACCGAAAGGCTAAAGACGAGAAACATGTTTAGGGAGTTGAACCCTTTGCTCCACTCGGAGCTGCGTTTGGCCGTGATGTCGTTGCTGCTCAGCGTCGAAGAGGCGGATTTCGTCTACATTCGCGAGCAAACCGGAGCGACGGCTGGCAACCTCAGCGTGCAGATCGATAAGTTGCGTCAGGCCGGCTACGTGGAGGTGACCAAGACGTTCAAGGGAAAACTGCCCTGCACCCTGTGCCGGATGACACCCCAGGGCGTCGACGCCTTCGAGGAGTACGTGGAGTCACTGAAAAGCTACATCAAGCTGAAGTAAGGACGAACGGCTCTCCCCTGCCGGGAAGCCGAGCCATTCAGAGAGGCTCGCCGTCGCCAATATTGTAATGGGCGGCGGTGAGCCTCCGAACGTTTTTTTTTCGTATCTTCGCGGCCGAAAAATAAGAGTGATAATTTAAAATAGTATATGAGTATGAGTAAAAAAGCCCTTTTAATGATTCTCGATGGTTGGGGAATAGGCGACCACCAGAAAGACGACGTCATCTTCAACACGCCCACTCCTTATTGGGATTACCTGCTGGAAACGTATCCGCACTCACAGCTACAGGCCAGCGGCGAGAACGTGGGGCTGCCCGACGGACAGATGGGCAACTCGGAAGTGGGGCACCTCAACATCGGGGCCGGGCGAGTGGTCTACCAGGACCTCGTGAAGATCAACCGCGCCTGCTCCACCGGCAGCATCCTGAAGAATCCCGAGATCGTCTCGGCATTCGGCTACGCCAAGGACAACGGCAAGAGCGTACACCTGATGGGACTCACTTCCGACGGCGGCGTGCACAGCTCGCTCGACCACCTTTTCAAGCTCTGCGACATCGCCAAGGAGTACGGCATCGGGAACACGTTCGTCCACTGCTTCATGGACGGACGCGACACCGACCCCAAGAGCGGCAAGGGATTCATCGAACAGCTCACCGAGCATTGCGCGCGGTCGACGGGCAAGGTGGCCTCCATCATCGGACGCTACTACGCCATGGATCGCGACAAGCGGTGGGAACGTGTGAAGGTAGCCTACGACCTGCTGGTGAACGGCACGGGACGGAAAGCCACGGATATGGCCGAGGCCATGCAACAGTCGTACGACGAGGGAGTGACGGACGAGTTCGTGAAGCCCATCGTCAACGCCAGTGTCGACGGCACAATCAAGGAGGGCGACGTGGTCATCTTCTTCAACTACCGCAACGACAGGGCCAAGGAGCTGACCATCGTGCTCACCCAGCAGGACATGCCCGAAGCCGGCATGAACACCATACCCGGACTGCGATACTACTGCATGACACCCTACGACGCCTCGTTCAAGGGCGTGTACATCCTCTTCGACAAAGAGAACGTGGCCGACACGCTGGGCGAATATCTCGCCTCCAAAGGGAAGAGCCAACTGCACATCGCCGAGACGGAGAAGTACGCCCACGTCACTTTCTTCTTCAACGGCGGCCGCGAGGCTCCGTACGAAGGCGAGGACCGCATCCTCGTCCCCTCGCCCAAAGTGGCGACCTACGACCTGAAGCCTGAGATGAGCGCCTACGAAGTGAAGGACAAGCTGGTGGAAGCCATCCGCACCGATAAATACGACTTCATCGTGGTGAACTTCGCCAACGGCGACATGGTGGGACACACCGGCGTGTACGAGGCCATCGAGAAAGCCGTGGTGGCCGTCGACGCCTGCGTGCGCGAGGTTATCGAGGCCGCCAAGGAGCGGGACTACGAAGCCATCATCATTGCCGACCACGGCAACGCCGACCATGCCATCAACGCCGACGGCACGCCCAACACGGCGCACTCGCTCAATCCCGTACCTTTTATATATGTCACCAACGACAAGCAAGCGAAAGTGGAAAACGGACGATTGGCCGACGTGGCGCCCTCCATCCTGCACATCATGGGACTGGCGCAACCCGAAGCTATGGACGGCAACAACTTGTTAAATTAAAAATTGAGAATTAAAAATTAAAAAATGATAGTACAGGATAATGTTATCCATACCAAATCGTACGCATTCGCTATACGTGTAGTGAATGCGTACAAATTCTTAATTGATTCTCAAAAGGAATTCATCCTTTCCAAGCAGATGCTACGTAGCGGAACGGCCATCGGAGCCTTAGTGGCAGAAGCTCATCACGCGCAGAGTAGCGCCGACTTTTTGAATAAAATGAATATCGCGCTCAAAGAGGCGAACGAAACCTCTTATTGGCTATCCCTCTTGAAGGATACCCATTATTTGGAAGAAAGCCTCTATCTCTCTATATCTGCCGATCGCGATGAACTGATAGCCCTTTTAGTGAGCATCGTTAAATCGATGAAGGACTCCCTCAACAAATGAGCATTTACTTTTTACTTTTTAATTTTTAATTCTCAATTCTCAATTTAATATGCTTCAGATAGGCGACACAATAATATCTTTCGACGTGCTTCGCGAGAAGTTCCTCTGCGACTTGGGCGCTTGCAAGGGTGCCTGTTGCGTGGAGGGCGACGCGGGCGCGCCAGTGGAGGAAGACGAGGTGGCGAAGCTGGAGGAGGTGCTTCCCGTGATTTGGGAAGAGCTGACTCCCGCGGCGCGCGCCGTCATCGAGCGGCAAGGCGTGGCGTATATCGATTCGGAAGGCGACTTGGTCACCTCCATCGTTGACGACAAAGACTGCGTTTTCGCCCGCCACGACGAGCGCGGCTGCTGCTACTGCGCCATCGAGAAAGCCTATCGGGCAGGGCGGACGGACTTCTACAAGCCCATATCGTGCCACCTCTATCCCATCCGCGTGTCGCGATACGGTTCCTACACCGCCGTCAACTACCACCGCTGGGAAGTCTGTCGGGCAGCCATCGCGTTGGGGCGCAAAGAGAACCTCCCCGTCTATAAATTCCTGAAAGAACCACTCATCCGCAAGTTTGGTGAAGCGTGGTACGAGGAGCTTGAAATAGCGGCGGAGCAAATCGTTGTTAAATTAAAAATTGAGAATTAAAAATTAAAAAATGATAGTCGGACTATTGGTCGGATAATGTTCCGGACAGTTGTCCGACTATCATTTTTTAATTCTCAATTCTCAATTTTTAATTTAAACAAAGTCTTCCCCCAGCTTGATCTGTGCGTCGTTGACGTACTTGCGGATGGCGTGTTCCTCGTCTTTCTTGCAAATCAGCAGGACGTTGTCCGATTCGGCTACAAGGTAGCCTTCCAGCCCGTCGATCACGACCAGCTTTTCTTCGGGCAGCGTCACCATGTTGTTCTTGCTGTTGTAGAAGATGGATTGGCATTTCAGTGTCACGTTGCCCTCCTCGTTCTTGTCGGAGAGGTCGTACAGCGAGCCCCAGGTGCCGAGGTCAGACCAGCCGAAGTCGCCCAGCGACACATGCACGTTGTCCGCTTTCTCCATCACGCCGAAGTCAATGGAGACATTGGCGCAGAGGGGGAAATTCTCGTCGATGAACGCCTTCTCGCGTTCCGTGCCGTACACCTCCTTGCCGGGTCCCAGCGTCGACGCCAGATCGGGCAGTAGCAACTCCACCGCCTTGATAATGGTGTTGACATTCCACATAAACAATCCGGAATTCCAGTAATATTCGCCACTTTCGACAAACTTCTTGGCCAGCTCCAGCTCGGGCTTCTCGGTAAACGTTTTCACTTTGTAGAAACCCTCGTCGGGTGCGCCCTCGATCTGTACGTAGCCGTAGCCGGTCTCGGGTCGGTTGGGCTTGATGCCGAGTGTCAGCAATTTGTCCGTTCGTCCCACGAAGTCCAGCCCCTTCTCGATGGCGGCCAGGAACTCATCCTCTTTCAGGATGAGGTGGTCGGACGGGGCGACAACGATGTTCGCTTTCGGGTTCAGTGCCCTGATGTGGTAGGCTGCCCAGGCGATGCACGGGGCGGTGTTCCGTCGCGCCGGTTCGAGCAGGATCTGTCCGTCGGACAATTCCGGCAGTTGCTCCTTCACCAGGTCGGCGTACATGGCATTGGTAACGATGAGTATGTTCTCGGTGGGAATCACTTTCTTGAACCGGTCCACCGTTTGCTGTAGGAGCGAGCGGCCCGTTCCGAAGAAGTCGAGAAACTGTTTGGGTAAAGTCTTGCGGCTAAACGGCCAGAATCTACTTCCGATGCCGCCTCCCATAATCACGCAGTAATTATCTTTATTCGTCATGATAGAGACAGTTTAAAAGTTTGCGCTAAATTACGGCTTATTCTCCAAACGCCGAAGCCTTTCCCCATGTTTTATGTTTTTCTATCCTTTTTTCACCCAAACTCTTGCAAAACCAAAAGTTTGTGGTATCTTTGCACCGCATTTGCGAAACCATTCGCCGCTGCCCAGATGGCGGAATCGGTAGACGCGCTGGTCTCAAACACCAGTGGATTCATTTCCATCCCGGTTCGACCCCGGGTCTGGGTACTACAAAAAGAAAAGCCTAACTGATAATAAGTCAGTTAGGCTTTCTTTGTTTTAGAATTGTTCCCAAATTGTTCCCAATGAGCATAGATTGCATGAGCCAAGTCAAAAACGGTTAGGTAAAACGTTCCATTATTACCAATTCAAGGACTACTATATCAATCATTATACATGTCACCTTCGTCATTTTGGGCTCAATTAAATCGCGATTTTTCCTTGTTGTAGGCTCATAGTTCTTCAATAACCCTTAGAATATCATTCGCAAAATGTAATCTGTTTCCTCCTCTATATGACCATACTTCAGTAGTTCCTACTTCTGTAGTCTTTTTATATGTATCATACGGATAGCCCCATGCTTCACGACACATGGTTGTGCTCATTCCTAATGATATTTTTCCATTTGCAATAAGAGTTCCATCACGTTGCCCATATAACCGAATATATTTCTCGATTCTTTCTTGCTTTTCTTTTTTGATGCGTTCTTCCCTTTCTTTTTCGATGCGTTCTTGTTCTGCTTTTTGCTCTGCTTTCGTTTGTTCTTGCTGTGCTAATTCTGCTAAATAATATTTTTCTTCTACAAGGTATTCCATAACACCTTTCGTCTCTAAAGAAACAGTATATTTGTTCCCTTTATTGTCACCCAACACACAGAAGACAGAATAATCTGGACTAACACCCATGGATAGTCGAACATTATTCGGTAAATCAGCAACAGAATCTGGTAATATGATAATGTCTTCACATAACCATGTCGAACCTTCGGTCATAAGAGTACTTTTTACTACTTTTTGTTTGTAAATTCTCCCATCTGCCCCTTCACGACGTTGTATTACAGGAGATAAATAATCCATAATCCTTTCTTTAGAGATGGATAGATATATAAACTTTTTCCCTTTACACATTGTAACCGCTGCATTATAACTAAAGTTTCCCACCTATCTCCTACTGTCTGTAAAGTCGGCGTATAACATTAAGAATATTCTGACAATCAGCCGATTAACGTGCGGTTAAAAATGGTTTAATCCGTATCTTCCTTC
>JAISIZ010000021.1 GCA_031261785.1 Mediterranea sp. (in: CFB group bacteria) | reverse complement strand
TGGTAGATGTACTCCGTCTTGTCCACGTACACGCATCCATCCTTGCGGAGCTTCTCGAAGTCTTGTATGCCGATAGGCAGGGGTCTGCTGTTCATCATAAGCGTTGCCTTTATGGGGTTCGTGCGACAAAGGTACGCCTTTTGGGCGAAGAGGGAAAGGAAGCGCGAGAAAAAAGAGGAATTAGGAAGGAGAGAATGCGCGGCTCATTCCTCGTTCTTAATTTCCAAAGCTTAGCTCCGGAAGGAAGCGGATGAGCGCGCCGCGTAGCACGGCCGAGGTGATGGGTTTCACCAGCACTTCGTTGGCTCCGGCGCTGAGGGCGTTCTCCTTGTCGGACGAGAAGGCGTAGGCCGTCTGTACGATGATGGGGATGTCGCGGTTCGTGGCTCGGATGGCTCGCATGGCTTCCAGTCCGTTCATCACGGGCATCTTGATGTCCATCAGTATGGCGGCGGGCGCCGGGGATCCCGACTGGTAGAGGCGCACCGCCTCTTCGCCGTTGCGTGCCCATGCGAGGTCGCACCGTCGACCGATGATGGCCTTGATGAGGTTGAAGTTGCTCTCGTCGTCCTCGGCCACGAGGATGAGGGGCTTTGGTGTGGTGATATTCTCTTCCATACGTTCTATGTTGTCAGGTTTATGATTGGCGTTCCTCCTTCATCTTGCTCATGTAGGCGGTGGGCGATTCACCGTACATGTCCTTGAAGGCAGTGGAGAAGTAGGCCACGTTGGTGAATCCCGTCATGGTGGCTACCTCGGTGATGTTGTGGTGCTTCTCGGCCAGCAGGGCGGCGGCTTGCTGCAGGCGGATGTTGCGTATGAAGTCGCGTGTGGACTGGTTGGTCAGCTCCTTGAGCTTGCGATGCAGGTGTACGCGGCTGATGCCTATTTCGCTGGAGATCATGTCCACGCTGATCGTGGGGTCGCCGATGTGGGCGTTGATGACGCTCATGATGCGTTCCATGAGCTTCTCGTCGGGCGACTTTATCTGCACTTGCTGCACCTTTCCGGCTTGGGTCTGGCTGCCGCTGAAGGTGTTGCGCAACTGTTCGCGCTGGTGGATGAGGTTCTCGACGGTTTTCTTCAGGATGTCGATGTTGAACGGCTTCACGAAGTAAGCGTCGGCTCCGGTATCCAATCCTTCGAGGTTGCTGTCCTCGCCCGCCTTGGCGGTGAGCAGGATGACGGGTACGTGGTTGATGTTGACGTTCTGCTTGATTTTCCGGCATAGGGTGAGGCCATCCATCTCGGGCATCATGACGTCGGAGATGACGAGATCTGGCGCCTTCTTCAGGATGAGGTCGAGCGCCTCCCGCCCGTTCACGCTCTCGAGGGTGTGGAAGTCGGCGGCCAGCTCGCGGCAGATGTATCGCCGGATCTCCTCGTCGTCTTCGACCACCAGCACGCGGTACTTGCTCTTGGAGCGCGTCTTCTCCTCGGGTTCACTGTCGAAGACGGGCAGCGTCCCGGCGGCCTCCTGGGCATGGGTGGGCGCGGGCATCTCGGCGGGGCGTTCCTCTATCTCCTCGGGAGCGAGATGAGCGTTGCCCAGCGGCAGGCGTATCACGAAGTGGCAGCCGGGGCGTCCGGCATTGTTGGCGGCGGTGATGGTACCGTGGTGCAGCTCGACCAGCGAGCGGGTGAGATGCAGCCCGATACCGGTGCCCACACCCGAGCTGTTGGCCTGGTTGCGTACCTGGTAGAAGCGGTCGAAGATGCGTCCGAACTCCTTCTCGGCGATGCCGATGCCGTTGTCCTCTACCTCTATCTCCACGTACTGGCCCAGCGGGCCGCGTACGGTGTCGTCCTTGCCGGCCCGCAGGCGAAGGGTGATGGCGCCATTCTCGGGCGTATATTTGAAGGCGTTGGAGAGCACGTTCAGTATCGCCTTGTCGAAGTGTAGCGGATCCACCCACACGGGCAGCTCCTCCACCTCGGGGGCATAGTCGAGGGTGATGTCCTTCGCCCTCGACTGGTACTCGAAGGTGCCGCAGATTTCGCGGACGAAGCTTACGAACTCCACTTCCTGGAACTTGAGGAACATCTGCTTCTTGTCGATCTTCCGCATGTCCATCAGCTGGTTCACCAGCGTGAGCAGCCGTTGCGCGTTGCGGTAGATGACGCGGTACACCTTCTGCCGTCCCTCGTCTTCGTCGGCCGCCATCAGCTTCTGTAGCGGGGTGATGATGAGCGTCATGGGTGTGCGTATCTCGTGGGAGATGTTGATGAAGAATTGCAGCTTGGCCTCGTTGAGCTTCTCCTGGTGGACGTGCTCCATCAATTCCTGCCGCACGCGGTAACGGTGGCGCACCTGCGTCACTATGAGGTAGGTGATGCCGATGGCGAGCAGCAGGTAGAACCACTGCGCCCAGACGGAGGCGTACCAGGCGGGGCGGATATGGATGGTGACGGTACGCACGTCGGAGTAGAGCATATAGTCCTTGGCCTTCACGCTGAAGCGATACTCTCCCGGCGAGAGGTCGCTGAAGGAGACGCGGTTGATGCCCGGACGGAGCGTGATCCAGCGCTCGTCGCCCAGGGCGTACATATAGGTGATGCGTTCGGGGTTGCCGAACTCCATGGTCGAGAACTCAATGCTGAACGAGTTGTCGCTGTGCGAGAGGTTGAAGCGGTCGGCCTCCATGACGGAGCGGTCGACGATGGCCTCGCGTCCCGACATCATGCCCTTCTTCACGCTCCGGTTGTGGAGGTAGAAGCCGGTGATGTGTATGCTGGGCGGCTGCGCGGCGTCGGTGATCTCGAGCGGGTTGAAATAGGTCACGCCATTCACGCCGCCGAAGAACAGCTCTCCCCGGTTGTCGGCGTAGACGGCTCCCTTGCTGAACTCGTTGCCCTGCAGGCCGTCGTTGGCGTAGTAGCACACGAAGTTCTGCCCCGTGGGGTTGAAGCGTGCCAGGCCGTAGTTGGTGCTTATCCACAACTCCTTATTCTTGTCGCTGGCTATGGCGCATACCACGTTGTTGGGCAGCCCCTCCTTGGTGGTGTACTCGCGCACGGTTCCGGTGCGGGTGTCGAGGCATTTCAGTCCCTCGGAAGTGCCCACCCAGATGTGGTGCTCGTCGTCGGCGTAGAGGGCGTACACCACGGAGTTGGCGAAGAGCAGGTTGCTGTCGTACGTCGACACGAAGTTCATGGTGGCCAGGTCGAGGCAGGTCAGCCCGCTATAGCTGCCGATGTAGAGCTTCCCGTCGTCGGTATGCAGCAGGCAGGTGATCCAGAGGCTGGGCAGTATGTCGACGTGCTTGGGATACTCCACGCCGTTTTCGGCGCCGAGGCAGTGGTCGATCTCGCCCGTCCGCAGGCTCATGCGGTATAGTCCGTAGCCCATGGTGGCGATCCAAAGATTCTTGTCGTCGTCCTCGGCGAAGCCGTAGACGCGCATGTTGCTTATCTCGCCGTTCTCGTTGGGTAGCCGGATGTACCGGCACTTCCCTGTCCGCGGGTCGAGCTTCGCCATGCCTTGCAGGTAGGAGCCTATCCAGATGCCTCCCTCCGAATCTTCGAACACGCTCATGATGGTTGCCGGCACCGAGGCGGGATCCTTGCCGTGCTCGAAGTGGGCCATCTGCCGCCCGTCGCGTCCCACGCGGTAGAGGCCGTCGTTGTCCGTCCCCACCCATAGTGTCCCCTCGCTGTCCTCGAGGACGGACATCACGCAGTTGGAGCCGATGATGTTCTGTTGCGCCGAGCGGTAGCCGATGTACCTGAAGGCGTTGGTCATGGCGGGCAGCACCATCACCCCTTTCTGGAAGAACCCGAGCCAGAGGTTGCCCGAGTGGTCCTTCATGATGGAGTGCACCTTGGACTTGGTGAGGTCGAACGTCGTGATGCTCAGCTCGGCCTCCTCGATACGTTGGCGGAGGATGTTGTACACCTTCATGCCGTTGCCGTCGGTGCCGATGTATATCTCGTCGGGACCCACGAAGTAGAGCGACTTCACGGGTAGCGCCGGATTGGCGGGATAGGGTATGGGCGCGCATTCGGCGCGTCGGAAGTCGTACCGGTACAATCCTCCCCCGAGGATGCCGATGTAGACGTTGCCCTCGCCATCTTCGCAGAGGCTCGTGATGGAGTTGCCGTCGATGTTGGTGAAAAAGTTGCGCACGTGCCGGCTCTTGTCCACCTGGAACAGTCCCTTGTCGCCCGTGCCCACCCATAGGCTGCCGCGGCTGTCTTCGTACAGCAGGTTGATGATGGCGCTGGGCACTACTTCGTCGTCGGATCGTCCTACGAGGTTGCCGTTCTCCTCGACGAGGCGGAATATGCCCCGTCCGGCCGTGCCTATCAGCACCTCGCCATTCTTGCGCTCGGTCATGGAGGAGACGTTCACGCTCACGGCGTCGCCTCCCTTCATCACCAGCGGGATGGTGGTGAAGCGGTCGGTGGCGGGATCGTAGCTCTGCAGGCCGCTCAGCGTGCCCACGAAGCAGCGTTCCCGGCTATCCTCGAAGAAAAAACGTACGTAGTTGTTGAGTAGGGAATGCTCGTCATCCTTGTCATGTTTGTAGAGGATGAACTTGGCCCCGTCGTAACGATTCAGGCCGTCCTCGGTACAGATCCAGATGATGTCGCTCCGGTCTTGGTAAACGAAATTGATCATACTGCTCGACAACTCATTGTCGACGGTAAACATCCTTCCCGCTTGGCCAAAACAAATCATTGGATAGAGGAGGAATAGTGGATATAGTATTGACTTAATGTTCATATTCATGGCGCGTCTTTTTTATAGTGATGCAAAGATGGGAACTATTTCGCTAATAAGTGAACCTTTTCCCGAAAATCTTCGGCCTGAACTAAAAAAATAGTACTTTTGTCGGCAAAACAACAATATAATTAAGGTATATGGCAACATACAAAAGGATTCTGCTGAAGCTAAGCGGAGAGAGCCTCATGGGCGAGAAACGATACGGTATCGACGAGTCGCGCCTGGCGCAATACGCCGCGCAAATCAAGGAGATTCACGAACGGGGCGTGCAGATAGGCATCGTCATCGGCGGAGGCAACATCTTTCGCGGACTGAGTGGCGCCGGCAAGGGATTCGACCGCGTGAAGGGAGACCAGATGGGCATGCTCGCCACCGTCATCAACAGCCTGGCGCTCAGCTCGGCACTCGTGGCCGTCGGCGTGAAGGCACGGGTGCTCACCGCCATCCGCATGGAACCTATCGGCGAATTTTATAACAAATGGAAAGCCATCGAGCGCATGGAGGCCGGCGAGGTGGTCATCATGTCGGCTGGCACGGGCAATCCTTTTTTCACCACCGACACCGGCTCTTCGCTCCGCGGCATCGAGATCGAGGCCGACGTCATGCTCAAGGGCACACGCGTGGATGGCATCTATACCGCCGACCCCGAGAAAGACCCCACAGCGACCAAGTTCGACCGCATCAGCTACGACGAGGTGCTGGAGCGCGGGCTGAAGGTGATGGACCTCACCGCCACCTGTATGTGCAAGGAGAACAACCTGCCCATCATCGTGTTCGACATGGACACGCCCGGCAACCTGCGCAAGGTTGTCGACGGCGAGAAAATAGGGACGTTGGTACACAATTAGCCGCCATCTTCGTGCGTGTGGGGAATTTCTTCGCACGCATGGCGGCCGTGAAATAAATCCCTTGGGAAAGAAAAATCAGGGAAACGTTTGTGTATCATGGTGGAAGTCTCTATCTTTGGAGCCTAACTAACGCTCCGGTGATTTTCATAATGGGCGGGAAGCTATGGAACCATGGACTACGAAGAATACCAAAAACGCTACTCGAACGTGCGTCCGCTGGGCGAAGGAGGATGCGGTACGCTATTCCTTGCTACCGATACGCTGAAGGGACAGGAGGTGGTTGTCAAGATTACCTCCGCCGAGCTTCAGGACGAGGCGCGGCTTATCAAAGACGTGGAGGAAGATTCGCTCTACGTCATCAACTACAAAGAGTCGTTCCGGTACGGGGAATGGCTCTATATCATCATGCAATACTATCCCGAGGGAGACCTGTCGGGCCTCATGGCACGCAATCTCCTCACCACCGACGGAAAGGAGGCCATGCTGCGCCACATCCTGGACGGCATCGGCTACCTGCACCGGCACCAGATCAAGCACCGCGACCTCAAGCCCCAGAACATCCTCATCGACGAGCGCAACGGGAAATACAATCCGCAAATCTCCGACTTCGGACTGGGCAAGAAGAACGTCGACAGCTCCGCGGGCGGACGCATGGGTACCATGGCTTACGCCTCGCCCGAGCAAGTGATGGGACGCACCACCGACTACAACACCGACCTATGGAGCTTTGGCGTCATCGTCTTCCAGATGTTCACCGGTACGCTCCCCTTCGGGCGGAAAGGATGGACGCCGGGCAAATCGTCGCTCCCGCCCGAAGAGTACGACGACATTCCCGAACCTTGGCGGACGTTGGTGGAACGCTGCCTCGTGGTGGATCCCGGGCAGAGGGTGCGCGACGTCGGGGAGTGCGAGCTGATTCTCCGGGGCGAAATGATGGTGAGCGTGCCGCCCGCCGTCCGTGAAGGCGCGGCTGCGGGCGTCTCGCGCAAGAGATGGATATTGGGCGGGGCGTTGTTGGCGCTGATCCTTGTCCTGGCCGGACTATGGTACTACGGGCCGCTGAAGAACTATATCGTTTCCCCGTCGGAACCTCTCGACTACGTGGAGCTGACGCTGCTGAATATCGCCGTCCAGAAGACAGACATTGGCCGGGGGAGCTTCGGCACGGCCCGGAAGTTGTGCGAGAATTCCATCCTGGCCGGATTCACCGATTGGCGGTTGCCCACCTCGGACGAGCTGATTTCCATCTATACCGTGAGGGAGAGCGTGGGCGGATTCCGGACCAATACGAACAACACGATGTATTGGTACGACGACCATAGCCTCGCCATCAACCGGGGCATCTCTTTCGACAATGGTGAGGACAAGATTCTGAACTGGTCGGACGCCAACGTGCGCTGCGTCCGCTTCTTGTCGCCCCCATTGGCGAACGCCGGTCCCGCCATCACCACGCGGCGTTAGCATGAGCATCGAACGATTATCCATTTTATTAAACCCCTTCATACCCCGATGAATCGAAGCTTGACCATAGTGATATTCTTAGCGCTCGCGCTGATAGTGGCGTACGTCATCGTCGCCTCTGTTGTAGTGCCCTACTACTACTCCATTATCTTAGCGCTTTTGGCAGCTATCCTTGTTATCTTACACTTTAAAAATTTCCCCAAATGAGTACGATGAAGATTACCGTAGCGGCGAAGACCGACGTAGGGCGCAAGCGCTCGAACAACGAAGACACCTACCTGGCGCGAAGCCTGTGGGACGACAATAATTGGCTGTTGGCCGTGATCGACGGCATGGGTGGTATCGAAGGTGGAGAGGTAGCCGCCGAGCTGGCTCGCGAGAACATGGAGGAATACCTGCAAGAGTTTGGCAACGGCGAGCGCATCTCCCTGCTGAAACAGGCCGTGACGCAAGCCAACAACCGCATCGTGGAGGAAGGACGGCGGAACTTGGCACTCTCGGGGATGGGATGCGTGGCCACCGCCTGCCTGCTGGAGCTGAAAGAGCGACGGCTGAACATGGCGCACGTGGGCGACACGCGGCTATACGAGCTGCGCCCGGGCGACACGTTGCGCAAGCTCTCGCACGACCACTCGCCCGTGGGGGAACTCGAGGAGAGTGGCAGGCTGACCGAGGAGGAGGCCATGCAGCACTGGCGGCGTAACCTCATCGACCGCTACCTGGGCGAAATGACGCACAACGTGGAGGACGAGGAGTTTATCGAGGACGCCACCTTTCCCCTGGTCGCCGGAGCCATCTATCTGATCTGTTCCGACGGGCTGCACGACATGCTCACCTCGGCCGAGATGACGGACATACTCAGACGTCCCATCCCGCTCGGCCAGAAAGTCGACGCGCTGATAGACGCGGCCAACGAAAAGGGTGGGAGAGACAACATCACCGTGGTGCTGGCCGAGACGGAAGAGGAGGAGGAAGAGGAAGTACCGGTGGAACAAATCATCACCGAACAACCCCTGCTGCCCGAGGAGATGTCCGAACAGGGTGACACCCCGTTGGAGACCGTCGAGACTTCCACACCCGCCAGGAACGGCTCGAGAAAGAGTTTGCTCCTCGGCTTGCTCGTTGGCTTTCTGGTTGGCCTGCTGCTGGGTGGATGGCTGGATTCCTTCCGCTACGGCCGCATCCGGGACAAAGAGCCGGCGACGATAACCGACAGCCTGAGGACCGACAAACCCGACAGCCTGTCGACGCTGAAGGATAGCCTGCCCGCGACGAACCCCGACACTATCGGCACGACCAATCCCACCGACACGACCAATCCCAATCCCGCGAATGCCCATGAGTGAACCGAATACCTCCAGCCCCGTCGTCTCCCAGCGCAAGGTGGAATTCCTGGCGCTGCTGTTTGTCACAATCGTTCTCGGCATAGGTTTCATGTCGCTCCGCGCGAATCGCGAGAAGCGATTCGCCGCCGTAGAGAAAGGCTACACCGAGAAGACGATAGTCGACCTCAACCCCGAGAATCCCCGCCTGGCGGAAGACCTCGAATGGCTCCTGCTGAACGGACAATACGTGACCGACGCCAAGGATGCCCGAACCATCGGCAAGCACATCGCCGACACGGTGGGCAGGTACAGAGGCATAGCCAACCTCGGCTCGCTCAACAAGAAAGGATACTTCTTCAACGTGGCCGACATAGAGGGCGAGGCGGGGGAGGAGCTGAAAGCCCGCATCGCCGAGTCCAGGAGCCGGCTGAGGCTGCCCGCCACGAAGGGCGCGCTGGACACCATGTATCGCGCCAACACCGCCACCGAGGTGTCGGTAGGGAGTGGCGACCGCGCCATCAGCGTGAAGGTTAAGGATGCGACTACCCCTACCTTGGTGCAACTCCGGGCACACTGGATCGTGTCACCCGAAGCGTTGAGGCAAGCGCCTACCCTGGCCACCGACAGCGTAGTGGGCTACGCCACGACAGGCGCCGATGGCGTGGCGCGCTTCACCGGCCTGCGGGCCGACGGACATTACAGCGTGCTGCCCCTGAAGTGGAACCACGAGTACGGCACCTCGCAAGGCACGGGAGGCGAGGGCAACGTGCTGCCCGAGAAGCTGACGAAGTTTGGCTTCACCGAACGGGCGCACCGCATACGTCCCCTCAACGCCACCCTCTACCAACAGCTGAAAGCCGACGGCGCGCTCACCGTACGCACGCCGCAGGAATACCGCGACGACATCTTGCTATGGTGCATCCTCTTCCTGGCCGGATGGTGGATGCTACACATCTGGCTCTCGATCCAGAAGTCGAAGGCCGACGGACTGCTGCTCCCCCTGCTGATGACGCTCACCGGCATCGGCATTCTGGTGATATACGCCATCCACGATCCGCTGACGGACTTGATGGCGGGCGAGACCATGGTGAAATCGACGCTGTGGGGAATGGGCGCTTGCCTGGCGCTCTCCTGTATAAATATCAATAAGTTCTACAATGGCAAATACATCCTCGGGTTTGACTTTCTGTTCAACAACAAGGCGCAGGACAATCCCCCGGGTTACACCTATCTTTTGGTGGCCATACTCCTGCTGGCGGGACTGCTGCTCATGGGCGAAGGTCCCGAGGGAAGCGGCGTGCAAGTCAAGCTCTTCTTCTTCCAGCCCAGTGAGGTGATCAAGATACTCACCGTGATCTTCTTCTCGGCCTACCTGGCTCGCTACGCCGACCTGATGCAGAAACTGTCCGAGAGCGACAGTCAGGGATCCCTGATACACCGGTTCTGGATCGTCTTTTTCATCATTTTGGCGTTGCTCGTGTTGATGGGATGCTATCTGCGTACGGGAGACTTGGGACCGGCCTTGGTGTTGAGTATCACCTTCATCCTCATCTACGCCATGAGCCAGCGCGAATACATGCAGCTTATCCTCGGCGTGGTCAGCTACTGTCTCCTCCTTGTCGCCGTAAAGGCGATGGGCGCTGAGGCGCCAGCGGTATTCCTGGTCGTGTCCATCGTCTGGGGTATAGCGTGGATCCTGGCCGGATGGACGGGTTTGCTCTCCCGGAAGAAGAGACTGAGAAGACAGCTTTACGGAAGCGCTATCTTCTTGAATCTGGTCATTGCCGTATTTGTATTCGGCGGTTCCATGCTGGACGAATCTATCGGTCAGCGCCTGCACGACCGTACCGCGATGTCCATCTTTGGCGATGGAATTTGGGACAACGAGGTGAGAGGCGGCGACCAAGTGGCGCAGGGCCTCTGGGGACTGGCCACGGGCGGTATAGCCGGGCAAGGGCTGGGCGAGGGGAACCCCAACACGATCCCCGCTTTCCACACCGACATGATACTCTCCTCCTTGGGTGAGGAGCTGGGGTGGACAGGCGTGGCGTTGGTGGTCATCTGCTTCATGTTGCTCGTCCATCGTACCTGGCTCATCGGTCGACGGAGCGGAAACGACTTCCTTTTCTATCTCACGGCGGGCATCGCCATTTCCACGGCGGTGCAGTTCTTTATCATTGCGTTGGGTAGCCTTGGCATCATCCCGCTTACGGGTGTCACCGTGCCCTTCCTGAGTTATGGCGCCGTCAGCTCTTTCGTTTGCCTGTTCGCTTTCGGCATCGTATTTTCCGTGTCGCGGCTACCCAAGGAGGATCTCCATAGACTCACGGAGAAGGAGCAGGAAGAACGGAAGACCTACGACAGTGAGGTGGTTCTGCCTGCCAACCTCACTTATTTCGTCCTCTCGATATTCCTGCTGGGATGTTTCCTTTACTACCAGTTGTGGGATGCCGACCAGACCCTGATACGCCCCGCGTTGGTGACCAATCGCGACGGCGCCCGTGTGGCCGAGTACAACCCTCGTATCGACATACTGGTGCGGCAGTTGGGAGCCGCCAACATCTACGACCGCTATGGAGCGTTGCTGGCTACCAGCCAAAAAGATTCGTTGGACGCGTACGCCAAAGATAAACTTATAGCCGGCACCGCTGCCAAGGAGCGGCGGGGAGTCAAGCGTCGCTACTATCCTTTCGGCAATCATCTGCTGTTCTGGACGGGCGATTTCAACAATACGGGCTACTTCTGGAGCGAGAGCCAGGGGTACATGGCCGAGAAACGTCATCTCTCCACCCTGCGCGGGTTCCACAATACCTCCGCACGAAGCGAGGAGGAAGGGAAAAAGACGCTTATCGCGAAGAAGCGGCGCATCAACCGCTTCGTGCCGACGCAGCCCGACACCATCACTTACTATCCTTACGACTACAGTGAACTCATTCCTGCCCTGAAGGACGGCATAGATAGCAAAGCCGCGAAAAAGCTGCGCGACAAACAGGAAAACGTGCGCCTCACGGTAGATGCCCGCTTGCAAACGGAATTGCAGAACGTTATGGGCGTTTTCTTCAAGCAAGGCAACTACCCATTCATGCATCGCCTGCGCGCCTCGGTGGTGGTGCTCGGGGCGAAGTCGGGACAGCTTCTTTCCTCTGCCAATTATCCGCTACCCGACCTTGAGGTGCTGAAGCGGCAGCCCAATTGGGATCGTTACAACGACCAGATAGGCAGCCCGACATACAACGTGCGGAAAGCCTATACCGAGCGCGACCTCGGCACCACGTTCGCCACGCCTCCCGGATCGACGGCCAAGGTGCTGTCGGCCATGGCGGGATTCATGAAGCTGGGACAGAAAGCCAAGAACATTAAATATAATGTCGATCCGCTTGAAGTCATCCTCACTCCCGACCGCGGCGGAGAACCCGGGGCTTGGGTCAACAAGGACGTGACTATGGAGGACGCGATCGTCAATTCATCCAACATCTATTTCATCAACCTGGTGAACAACTTCGACCTGTATCCCGAGCTGGGCGATATCTACCGATACACGGGTATCAACATCGGCCATCTCGCACCCTACCGATACGATTACCAAGTGGACGACGGCGTGGAGAAGAAGTACGACGCGGAAATCGCTTCCATCGAGAAACTCGCCCTTCCCGCTTACGAGAAATACGTGAAGGAACGTCCCGGACGCCTAAAGGGTAGATCGACGGAATTGCGGAAAGAGATGTCGAACAGCGACCTCTGGGGATGGCCGTGGGGGCAAGGCACGATGGCGGCCACGCCACTTGCCATGGCAAGGGCTTATTCCATCATCGACAACGACGGGAGCATGGCGAAAACCACCTTCTTGATGGATGAGGACACCGAAGGGGAAGAGATCGTGTCGACCCCGCTCGACGCCCTCAAGCATTATATGGAAGAGGAGGCCAAAGTGAAAAAGGTGCCGGGCATAGCGGCCAAGACTGGAACGCCCGAGCGTGTGCACCGACGCGTCGTCAAGGGGAAGAGCGTGCAACGGGAAGATATCGCTAACGACGGCTGGTTTGTTTTCCTCCTCGAATCGTCCGCATACGGTGAACCAGTTGTGGTGGCCGTCCGTATCGAGCGGTTGATAGCCGAAACGCCTAAAGGCACGATAAAGGGTGGGTCGGGGAATGCCGTCAGCCTCTCCCGGAAGGTGATCGAGGTACTCGAAAAGAGAGCGAAGGAAATTAGTAATTGAGATAGTATGATGAAGAATAACTGGAATAGTCTGAAGAAAAAACTCATGCCGGAGAACGCCGAGGTAAGGCGATGGAGTCTGGTGAATCGATTGGTCAAGGAATTGAATATCTTTGGATACGATGAATACACGGAGCTTCATGGCCTGACTGTCTATTTGTCCGGGCAGGAAGCGGGAATGCTTCGCGGGCTTGTGGAGCCTCCCGTATTCAAGGAAGATCTTCTCAAGAAATTCAGGGAAAAGAAGATAAAGGTCACCGATCCCTTCCTGTGGGAAGTGAAAATGGAAAGTCCGCCCGAAGGAGCTAAAGAAATAGAGCCGGGCGTATGGCTCATGCCGTGTTATTCCAGCGACGCGGAACCCGAATCCGAGCCGCCAGCCACTGGCGACAGCGACGAGAAGTCCGTCGAACCCCTGCCGGTCACTACCGGTCACGACGTCACGCCCTCCGAACCGCTCCGCGCCAAGGCGCGAGTCAAGGAGCTTGTCGAAGGCACGCTCATGAAGCGTTCCTATTCGCTCGACGCCGACAGGCAGCGGAAATTCAATATCGGCCGCGGCGAGAAATCGGGCACGATCGATGTCAACCACATCGTCGTCGACCAAGCATGCAAAAGCATCAGCAGGCAGCACGCCCTCATCGACTTCGACCCTCGGGAGGGATTCGTCCTGCAGGCGCGTGAGGGAGGCAACCCGCACAACAACAACGACACGTTGCTGCACCGCGACGACGGCGACATCAGGCTGACCAACTCCAGGGAGCGCCAACCCCTGCGCGACGGCGACATCATCATTCTCGGACCCGTTGGGGCGAGGAGAGGAAACGTCGCCCTCCTGTTCGAATTCGACAAAGAGGAGGAGCGGCAGCTACAACGACAAGGCATGGTGGAGGAGGACCCATTCTTCATTTAACATGGGTTTAGGACTGAAACTGCGGCAAGCATTCCCCGACATCGCCATCTTCAAGGACACGGGGAACTATCGTGTTTTTCATGGGCGCAACCTCCCTTCCTTCGTGAAGGACTACGTGATGCGCCGTTATCTCAATGCCGAAGGTGAGCTGGACCGTGAAGCCATCACCGCTTTCCTCGACAGGCACATCCCCACGACGGGCAGTGAGGTGAAAAGCCGCCTGGGCGCCGACGAGGAGGTGACGCTCCTCACCCGCTTCATTGTCGACACCGACATGCGATGGGACAAGAAACGCTTCGCCATCCCCGACGCGGACATCAAGCTGGCCGACGGCGTCATCCCCGAAACGCTGGTGGCGCGGTTTCGCGACGACTTGGTCGACGGGGAACGATGGGGTATCATCAAGCTGCGTTACGTGGAACCGTCGGGCAAGAAGCGGGGATACGTCGAGATGGTGGACTACAAGCCTTTCCGTCCCTACAAGGTCGACCTCGAATACTTCAAGCGGTGCCGCCGGCAGTTCTCCATCGACGAGTGGGTGGACGTGTTGCTGCTCTCCATGGAGTACAATCCCGGCAGCTTCGCCGACAGCGGGCAGAAGCTGGAGTTTCTCACTCGCTTGCTCCCCTTCGTCGAGCCGAGGCTCAACCTCATCGAGCTGGCGCCCAAGAGCACGGGCAAGTCGTACGTCTTCGGCAACCTGAGCAAGTACGGATGGTTGGTGAGCGGCGGAAAGGTGTCGCGCGTCAAGCTGTTCTACGACAAGGGCAAGCAGCAGACGGGCATCATGAAGAACCACGACGTGGTGGTGTTCGACGAGGTGAAGACCATTTCCTTCGCCGATCCCGCCGAGATGAACGCCATCCTCAAGTCGTACCTCGAATCGGGCAAGGCCACCATCGACAACGTGGAGTTCATCTCCGACTGCGGCGTGGTGCTGGCCGGCAACATCGACCTCACCGCCCAGATGCGCCCGCGTCGCGAGAACTATTTCGACGAATTGCCACAGTTTCGCGAATCGGCCCTGCTCGAACGCTTCCACGGATTCATCGAGGGGTGGAAGTTGCCTCGCCTCACCAAGGAGAGTGTGGTGAGCGACTGGAGCCTCAACGCGGAGTACTTCTCCGAAATCCTGCACGCCCTACGCCCGCGTCCCGAATATGCCCAGCTGGTGGGCGAGGTGATGATGGCCGATCCGCATAGCGACCTGCGCGACACCAAGGCTGTGGAGCGCCTCGCCACCGCGTACGCCAAGCTGCTCTTCCCACACGTCACCTCGGCCGACGAGCTGGATCTCGACGAGTTTGCCCGCTATTGCCTCGCCCCGGCCATCCACAGACGGGCCGTCATCAGGGCGCAATGCCATGCCATCGACCAGGAGTTCAAGCTGGAGATGCCCGACATCGGCCTCCGGGGATACACCGGCGACGCCTTGCTGGCTGCCGCTACGCTAACCGTCACCACCGACCGAAGCGACTGGGGCGACGAACCGGACCAGGAGCCGTGGAGCGCCAACGAGGAAGAGGTAGTCAACTGGCTACACGATTTCATCGGCGACGACGAAGAGGACGACGACGAAGAGGAAGACGAGAACGAAGATGACGAGAACGAAGATGACGACGAATACGACAAGAACGACGACAGGATCTTCGCCCCCGAACTGTTGGACATTCCACCTGATGAGTTGGCATGGGTGGTAGCCACGTCGGCGGTGGAGTGCCAGTTGCCGGACAAATACGAACGTCAGTCCATAGAAGGACGATGCGTCGACATGGCCGGCATCTGCATCACCGACAACCATGAGCTGCTGGCACTGATACAGGTGTTGTATGCCGACACCGAACTAAGCGAGGCTATCGACACGCTGAACGGCTGCGCCCAATCGTTCGACTGGGCGTTCGACAGCACGCTCGACCGGAAAAAGACCACCGTGGCCATGCAGCAAGTCCTCGCCGTAGCCGAGGAGAGGACGCTCAGCGTCGACGAGGTGGCACGCTGTAACCAGGCTGACATCATCGTCACCTCGCTGGACATGAACAGTCCCATCTTCCTCGGCGAAGTGTTGCCGAAGATGCCGAGAGACACACAGGATACGGAGTACTACAAATCGTTCAAGCGCTACATCGAGCATCTGCTGATGTGGTTCGACCTCAACAGGGGGGCGCACGACCACGCCAGCGTCACCATCACCGTGCCCCAGCCTCCTCCAGGATTCGGACGCCCCCCCAAGATCCACCGCGTTCTGAAAGGATTCGAGGCCATTGCCGGCATGCAGGAGCTGAAAGACTTGGTGCGGAAAGACGTCATTGACGTCATACGCAACCCCGCCGAGTATCGCCGCTACGGCCTCAATTTGCCCAACGGCATGTTGCTCTACGGCCCTCCGGGGTGTGGTAAGACCTTCTTCGCCGAGCGGCTGGCCGAGGAGGCGGGCTTCAACTTCCAGAAGCTCATCGTCTCCGACGTGCTGAGCCGTTGGGTGGGAGGCACCGAGGAGCAGCTCAAGAAGGTGTTCGACGAAGCCCGCGAGGGAGCGCCAACCATCCTCTTTTTCGACGAGATAGACGCTCTCATGCCCGACCGCAACAGCGACGATCTCCTGAAGGGAGCAAAGGTCACCGTCAACGAATTCCTCTCGCAGCTCGACAACATCGGCGACTCGGGCGTGTTTGTCGTTTGCTCCACCAACCGCCCACTGGCGCTGGACAAGGCTATCCTACGCACCGGACGGCTGGAGAAATGCGTCTTCATACCGCCACCCGACCATGAGGCGCGGCGAGCCATGTTCGAGATGTACCTCCGCCACCGTCCGCTCGACGAGGCGAGCGTCGATTACGACCGGCTGGCCGCGCTCACCGCCAACTACGTCTCCAGCGACATACGCTTCATCTGCGACGAGTCCGCGCGCAAGCTTGTGGGAAGCGGACTGCCCATCACCATGGAGGTGCTGGAGCGGACCATCGCCACCCGCCCCTCGTCTATCAACGCCGACGACATTGCCTACTACGAGAAAGTGCGGGCGCAGATGGAAGGACGACGCGGGCGACGGCCAAAGATCGGGTTCTCCTGATTATCCCGCCGGCATGTAAGTCCGGCGGGATTTCCTTTTCTAATTTAATTTAAAAAGGTTCATTATGTTACAATACCAAAATAAAGATTATCTTTGTCCCCCGATATCTCTTACAATAAGTATTCACTAAAAAAAAACGATTGGATTATGAAAAGAACATTGATTTTAGCAGCGTTCGCGCTTGTTTCTGTCGTGAGTTTCTCACAAGTGTCGTGGAATGCCAAGGTCGGCATGAATATCAGTAACTTTATGGGCACCGAGGAAGGCGAAGACCTCAATGCCAAGATTGGTTTCAATGTTGGCGTGGGTATGGAGTACCAATTCACGGAATTGTTCTCCTTGCAGCCCTCGTTGATGTTTTCCATGAAGGGGGCGAAATTGGGTGATCTGGGTGAGGATGCAAAGGCGTCCATCAATCCCATGTATATTCAGTTGCCCGTGCTGGCTGCCGCTCGGGTCGCTATCGCAGAGAACCAGGCTTTTGTCTTCAAAGCCGGTCCTTACTTTGCATACGCTGTATCCGGAAAATACAAAATGTCGGCAGGAGGAGTTTCCGCATCTGTCGATATGTTTAAGGAGATAACCGATGGCGATGGCTTCATTGCCGAGATGCCTGCGGCCAAGCGTTTCGACTGCGGTCTTGCCATTGGCGTGGATTATGAAATCAACCGCATCTTCGTGGGACTTGGAGGCGAGATCGGCCTCACCAAGCTCTATTCCGAGGCCAAGTACAAGAACCTGAACTTCACCATCGGCGTAGGTTACAAGTTCTGATCCCAGTTCTTGTTTGTCCAGAGCCGCTTCATGCGCTCTGTAAGTTTCTGCTCGGCGGGGTTGTCTTGCGGATGCCACAATCGGTTATCCTTCACCTCGTCGGGCAGAAATTGTTGTTCCACGAAGTTTCCTTTGTAGTCGTGGGCGTATTTGTAGTCCTGCCCGTACCCGAGCTGCTTCATCAGCTTGGTGGGGGCGTTGCGCAGGTGCAGGGGAACGGGTAGGTTGCCCGTGTCGCGCACCAATCCCAGCGCGCTGTCGATGGCAAGGTAGGCCGAGTTGCTCTTTGGGCTGGTGGCGAGGTAGATGGTGGTCTCGGCCAGGGGGATTCGTCCCTCGGGCCATCCTATCTTCATAAGGGTGTCGAAGCACGCGTTGGCCAGCAGCAAGGCGTTGGGATTGGCCAGGCCGATGTCCTCGGCGGCGGAGATGACTAATCGGCGCGCGATGAACGCCGGGTCCTCGCCGCCCTCCACCATGCGCGCGAGCCAGTAGATGGCGCCGTCGGGGTCGCTGCCCCGTATGGACTTGATGAAGGCGGAGATGATGTCGTAGTGCATCTCGCCGTCCTTGTCGTAGGCGAGCGGGTTCTGTTGCAGGCGGTTGGTCACCAGGTCGTCGGTGACGACTACCGTGTCGCCCCGCTCGGCTTCCACCACCAGCTCGAGGATGTTGAGCAGCTTGCGGGCGTCGCCTCCGGAGTATCGGAGCATGGCGTCGGTCTGGCGTAGCTCGATTTTCTTCTGCTTGAGCATGGCGTCGGTGTCGATGACCCGGTGCAGCAGCTCCAGCAGGTCGTCTTTCTCGAGCGACTTGAGCACGTAGAGCTGACAACGCGAGAGGAGCGGACGGATGACCTCGAACGAGGGATTCTCCGTGGTGGCGCCGATGAGCGTCACGGTGCCGTGCTCCACGGCGCCGAGCAGCGAGTCCTGTTGCGACTTGCTGAAGCGGTGTATCTCGTCGATGAAGAGTATGGGGCTGGCTTGCGAGAAGAAGCGGTTGCTCTTGGCCCGCTCGATGACGTCGCGCACGTCCTTCACGCCCGAGCTGACGGCGCTGAGCGTATAGAAAGGCGTCTTGAGCCGGTGGGCGATGATTTGCGCCAGGGTGGTCTTCCCCACTCCCGGCGGTCCCCAGAGGATGAACGAGGTAATGCGTCCGCTGTCTATCATGTCGCGGAGCACGGCTCCCGGTCCTACGAGGTGTTTCTGCCCGATGTACTCGTCGAGCGTCTTGGGACGCATGCGTTCGGCTAATGGTTGCATGATGTGGTCCTCCTATATATAATAATGTGTCCTCCCTTAGAATACCATGAGCACCATGAACCGCACGCCGTTCTTGTTGATGTTGGGGTTGTTGCGGTAGGTGAAGCGGTGCACGAACTCCACGTGCAAGAGCTTGAAGATGTTGAATATGCCCACGCTGGCCTCCACGTAGGGCACCTTGGGATCCATCACGAAGCTGGTGTACTGCCCGTCGCGCATGGGGAAGTGGAACAGCTCGGGGTTGTCGCTCTTGAAGGGGTTGTTCTTGTCGGTGAGCGTTCCCCAGAGGGCGCGCACGCGGAACATCTCCCTCCACTTCAGCTTCTTGATGAGCGGTATGCGGTTGAAGAGCTTCCCGTTCATGGTGTACGACAGGGAGATGGAGGCGAATCGGTCGTTGAGGAACTCCATGTTGTTGATCAGGGCGAACGTCTCGCGCTGGGTGATGTACGACAGGTTGGCCTCGGGAAGGATGAGGAAGGGGAACGGCACGGTGTTCCATTCGATTCCTCCCTTTAGGCTGAGGTCGACATATCCCCACGAGGTGGGCATCCAGATGCGCTTCCAGAGGCTGGCCTCGGTACGGTTGAAGTTGTACTGGCCGCCCAGCACGCCCTTCAGCCCGATGGTATGGGTGAGGGTGAACACGGGCGCGTCGAAGCTGACGGGTATGCGCCGTTGCTTGGAGTTGACGAACGACTCGCCCTTGCTGTATCGGAAGGTGACGCTGGCCTCGGTGGTGGTGATGTCGTGTATGCGTGTGGAGAGCGCGGGTGCCGGATCGTCATTGCGCAGGTATTCCAGCTTGCCGGCCGGCTCGTCGTTGCGGTGGCGCACCATGGCCTTGATGCCGGCGCCCGAGTGGGTCTCCAGCTCGTACTCAAGGGTGGCGTCGCGGATGTACGACATCTGGTCCACGGTGGTGGTCTTGAGCGCCAGGAAGATGTTGTCCTTATCGGTGAAGAGGAACTTGTCCATAGGCGACATCACGTCGTAGCTGTACGTGGCCGAGAGGTAGTGCTTGGGGAACTCCCACACCACGTAGTCGCGCTTGTTGAACGAGTAGGTGGCGGTGCCGCTGTACTTCCACCGCTTGTCTTTGAGGCCGTAGGCGCCGTATCCGCTCAGGAACCAGTGCGGGTTGAGGTTGGCGGTGGTCATGGCGCTGAGGCGGAAGCGCGTGCCGTCGATGTAATTGCTGGAGATCATCGTGTTGATGGGTCCGATGTCGACCTTATTGGGTTTCCCGCGGGGCGAGGTCTCGACGAAGTTCTCTATGAGCGCCTTCAGCCCGAAGATGATGTACTTGAATCCGGGTATCTGCTCGATGCGGTTGACGAACACGTCCATGTTGCTCTCCTTCTTGGTGAGCGGCACCTTGCGCACGCTGGCCCAGTACTCGTCGCTCTTGGAGAGCATGTCGGCCTCCTTGATTACGTCGCCTTTCATCTTGAACATGCGTGCCTCGATAGGGTCAAAGCGGTAGTCGGAGTATTTCGTCACCCGTTGCACCTGCAGGCCGGTCTTTTTCTTCTTGTCGTCGCCGCTCCACGAGAGGTCGACGGTCATGTCGTCGTCGGAGAGCACCCAGTTGCCGTTGGGCAGCTGCTGGTATTGCTGGACGATGCTCATGTTGTTGACGAAGTTGACACCTGTCTTCTTGGGCAGGTTCATCACGCACTTCTGCACGGCGTAGGTGGAGTCCTTGAGCACGTAGAGGTGTCCGGTGAATCCGAAGTCCTGCGAGTTCTGGGGCACGAAGGTGAGGTGCACGCACTCGTGCTTGTCCACCATCACGGTATCCATGAGGTAGAATTTGTAGAATCCCGTGGCCCTGTCGCTGATGGGGCTGGTGAACCGTTGCAGCAGCAGGCGTATCTCGTTGTCGTAGATGTTGACGTCGGCGAAGACGTCCTTGAGGAAGGTGCCGAGCATATCGCCCGTGCTGAAGAACTCCTCGACGCCACTCCCGGTCTGTCCCTTGATGATGGTCTTCTTGCTCTCGGGCGTCTTGCGGTAGACCACCTGCGCCGCCGTCTCGTGTACGGAGATGGGGAGGATGAGCTTGTTGGTGAGTTCGGACACTTCCACCTGGTCCTTGAAGAAGGAGTATTTCTTGTAGATGCCTTTCTCCAGCTTCTCGGGAGTGAGGTCGTTGAGCGACATCTTCATCTTCTCGTACGTGTTGTACTGGTAGTAATCGTTGGCCTCGAGCACCTGCGCGCGCTTGTGGGCGATGACCTTCTCCATGAAATCCACGGCGGGGTTGTTCTTTCGCGAGTATCGTTCCTTCTTGGGCTTGACCACCACCTCACTCAGCAGCACGTCGTCGGTGGCGAGACGTATCTTGAGCGTGCGGCTCACGCTGCCCACGCGCATGGTCTTGGTGCGGTAGCCGATGGCCGAGAACACCAGTGTCCCCCCGCCCGGGCGGGTGGGGATGGCGAACGAGCCGTCGTCCACGGTGGTGGTTCCCAGGTCGCGCTTCTCTTGATAGTAGACGGAGATGTACGACAGCGCCTCGCCAGTAATCGAATCGGTGACGACGCCTCTGATCTGCTGTCCGTAGAGGCGGGGCGCGAGCAGTAGGAATAGGACAAATAGTAGGGTTTTACTAAATCTATGATGTTGTTGTCTCATATATGTATGTTCGGGAGGCCCGCTAAAGTAACAAATAATTCGCGCTTTGGTTGGCTGTCATAACTTTTTTTATGCCATTCCTAAGAGAATTTGCACAATGCGTTCGGCGGTCCGTCCATCCCATCGTTCGGGCAGCTTGCCTTGTTTCCACTCACCGGCCATGAGCTTGCGCAAGGCGTTGGCCAGCGCTTCGGGATCTTCGCCCACCAGCGTGTTGGTCCCGTCGCGCCAGGTCTCGGGATGCTCGGCGTAGGTGTTGAGCGTTACGCAGGGTATGTTGAGGAAGGTGGCCTCTTCGGCCACGTTGCCCGAGTCGGTGACGATGCCCCGCGCGTGTCCCGTGAGGTATCCGAAGGCGAGGTAGCTCTGCGGCGGCATGATACGCAGGTTCGGGGCGTTCAGCCCGAGCGCTTTCACGGCGTCGGCGGCATAGTTGTGCAGGGGGGCCACGATGGGTGTCCCGTCGGCCTCGCGCAGTAGTGCCTCCAGTAGCCGTTGTAGGTTATCGCGGTCGGCCAGCAGCACGCGTCGGTTGAGGGTGAGCAGCAGGTATTTCCTTTCTTCCAGTCCATAGAGGTCGAACCATACGGGGCGTATCAGCCTGTTGCGGTTGTAGCGTATGGAGTCGATGAGGATGTTGCCCACGTAGTAGATATGCTCGTTCTCGGTGCCCGTCTGGTTGAGGTTGCGGTTGGCCACCATGCCGGCGGTGAAGAGGTAGTCCGACAGTCCGTCGGTGATCATGCGGTTGATCTCCTTGGGCATCTTCATGTCGAACGAGCGTGTGCCGGCCACGAGGTGTGCCACCTTCACGCCCTGTTTCTTGGCCACGATGGCGCAGCTCATGGTGGCGGTGAGGTCGTCGACCACCAGCACCACGTGCGCGGGGTTTTCGGTAAGCTCACGCTCGAAGGCTACCATGATTCCGGCTGCCAGGGCGGTGGGGTTGGCTTGTTCCACGCCGAGGTAGGCGTCGGGGGCTTTCATGTCGAGATCGGCGAAGAGCGACGCGTCGAGGGTCGTATCCTCTCGTTTGCCGGTATATATCAGTCGGTATGAGATGGCCTTGCCCATTTCGCACGCGGCTTCGACGGCTCGCGCGATGGGGGCTATCTTCATGAAATTGGGGCGCGCCCCAGCTACGATTGTAATCTTCATACGGTAATCTAACTATTTCGTGGCGCAAAAGTACGGTTTCTTAGGGAATTTATTCGTTACTTCGCGCATAAAAATACTTATTATGCTCACATTCGTCCAAGTTCTCGACTTCGTAGGGACTTTCGCCTTCGCCATCAGCGGCGTGCGCCTGGCTTCGGCCAAGCGGTTCGACTGGTTTGGGGCCTACGTGGTGGGATTTGCCACGGCCATTGGCGGGGGAACCATCCGCGACCTCTTGCTCGACGTCACCCCCGCCTGGATGACCAACCCCATCTATCTCGTCTGCACCGCGCTGGCCTTGCTGTGGGTCATCTGTTTTGGCCGGTTGCTCATCAAGCTGAACAGCACCTTCTTCATCTTCGACGCCATCGGCCTGGCACTCTTCACCGTGGTGGGCGTGGAGAAGAGCGTCGCCTTGGGCTATCCTTTCTGGGTGGCCATCATCATGGGCAGTATCACGGGAGCGGCGGGCGGCGTCATCCGCGACGTCTTCATCAACGAAATCCCGCTCATCTTCCGCAAGGAAATCTACGCCGTGGCGTGTGTGGCGGGCGGACTGGCCTACTGGCTCTGCCACTCCCTCGCCCTGGCGCCCTATCTCTGCCAGCTCGTCGGCGGTACTACGGTATTTCTCACGCGTACCCTCTCGGTGAAGTTCCGTATCTGCTTGCCCACGCTGAAAGGAGGGGATTGAGAATGTAGAATTAAATAATCAGATAGCAGATATGGACAACGAAATGAAATCGCAAACTAAAAACAATACACAGGAAGTTTTACTAAGAATATGGCAGCACATCTTCAAATTCGATTGGAGGTTCGGGGTGTTCCTGGTGTTGCTGTTCGGTATTCCCCGTTTCATACTGGTTCTTGATGCCAATGTGTCGGGAAATTACGGTACCGCTTTCATCATCTTCTTTCTCATGTGGTTCGCGCCACTGCTTTTTCTTACCAAAAAGGGGCGGAGAGAGATCGGGATGTGGCGGCCGAACCGCTACATACACCTACTTGGGTCATTCGTAACGGGAGCCTTGTCCTGTGCCGCGATATTCGGTATGTTTGTGCTGTTCTACGGCAAAGGCGAGGGAAATGCGTTCGTCTACATGGCCAGAGCTACAGCCCAAATAGGAGGAACCATTCCCGAATCTGAAAGATTGACTTACTTCCTGATCGCGGCGATCCCGAGTATGATATTCAGCCCCATTGGCGAAGAGTTTTTGTTTCGCGGAGTGGTGCACGGCAGTTTCGTGGGGCAGTTCGGAGAGAGCGGGGCATCGTTTTTCGATAGTGGCGCTTTTGCCCTGACCCATCTGGCCCATTTCGGGATAGTATACAGTGCCGGGAACTGGTCTTTTCTGCCAATTCCCGCACTACTGTGGGTGTTAGCTATGTTTTTTGTCAGTCAGGTGTTTTTCAGGTGCAAATTGATGTGCAATTCGATCTTCGGAGCCGTATTAAGCCATTCGGGATTCAATTTTGCGATGATGTACTTCATCTTTTACCACATCCTACCCTGACCTCCCTACGTCAGCTCAACGTTACGGTATTCTTTCCGGGGAATGCTATGGGTAGATCGAGCGAACAGAGACATCGTGCAAGTACCTATCCCGGAGACGCGAAAGCTTCATGCAAATCCGTGTGAGACGATAAGCCCGGGCTTTTTTCTCCATTCCCGAAATGTGATTACAAAAGGGACACCAGTGAAAACCTGTGTCGTCTCCTGTGTCGTCTCCTCGTCAACTTCAAATGCGGTGTAGAGGGTGGCGACGTATGCTTGGCGTGCGTGCGTGAGGAAGCACATCGCAAGAAATCCTTGCGGGAGACTATCCGTGTCGCGCGGATCCCGTGCGGCGTGCGGGGAGCCATCGCGCCGGCGCGAAGTGTCCATGCGGCGTGCGCG
>JAISIZ010000096.1 GCA_031261785.1 Mediterranea sp. (in: CFB group bacteria) | reverse complement strand
TCGGATGCGGTAGCATCCCGACAAATATCCCGGGCAGAGAAGAGTGGCAAACTCAGGAAGATTGCTCCTCGTATCTATACCACCAACCTGCTGGATTCTCCTGAATATATCGTCAAAAGAAATCTGCTGGACATTTTGGCGTGGCGCTTCCCCAATGCAGTCATCAGTCACCGAAGTGCCCATGAGCTTCGCCCGACCGACACCGGCGATTTCTTTCTTACCTCTACTTCTAATCAACGGGTTACGGACATTCCGGGCATTCACATCAACGTCACAAAAGGACATCCGGCATTGCCTAACGATATAGCTATGGGCAGTCTGACGATATACGTAGCGTCCGAACCTCGCTGGATGCTGGAGATGATGCAAACAAGTCGGAAGAAAGGAGGCGAGTCCAAATCGTTGCCGACAGCATGGATAGAAGAGCGATTGGAAAAGATGGTGCATGCCGGTGGTGAAGCGCGTTTGAACGCGTTCCGTGACAGTTGTCGGGAGGTGTCGCGGCAGATCGGTTTAGAAAAAGAATTTGAGAAGCTCAACCGAAAAGTGGGGGCACCAGGAATATCCTGTGTTTATCCTGTACCGTCTTCAGCAAAGTTTCATATTTCGCGAGCGAATGGATAGGGGGGGAAAGGGAGGGATTGGTGATTGGCGGGAGGGAGTTCACCACAGATTACACAGATTCGCACAGATTTTGTAATGATTGGCATGTGGAGACGGTATAGGATAAACACAGGTTCTCACTGGTGCCACCCATTTTTCTCACCCCTCGAAGAGGTGCCAGGCAAGGTCCTATCGCGGAGACGCGAAAGCTTTATGCAAATCCACATGAGACGAGAAGCCCGGGCTTTTTTCTTCATCCCCGAAATGTGATTACAAAAGCCCGGGCTTTTTTCTCCATCCCCGAAATGTGATTACAAAAGCTCGGACTTCTCGCTCCTCGCGAATCCGTGGTTGAAATTTGTCGGCCTCGCGAAACCGCCATGCGGCGCGTGAGAACTTCGCGGATCAGCGAAGATTTACCCACGACGACGACACGGATAGTGTCGGAACTCTCCTTCTTCCCGCATACATACAGGACACAAAGTCGCGACTTTCTCAGCTTGCGCCACCTTACACCACCTTATTTTAGGCCATAAATGGTTGATTATCAATATGCGCTACGTGATGGCGGAGAAAAGTGGTGAAGTCAGGAAGAACGTGCGGATTGCTCCAGTCCCCCGATTTTGCACCGCCGCCAAAAAGAAAGTCCCTGAACTTCGTTTGAAATTCAGGGACTTGCGCTGTCTTGCTATCTTCTTTTGTGGTGCCACCAGGAATCGAACCGGGGACACAAGGATTTTCAGTCCTTTGCTCTACCAACTGAGCTATGGCACCTTGCGCTTTTGCGGGTGCAAAGATAGACATATTTCTGAATCCGGCAATGCTTTCGGGTAGAAATCGGTTGGCAGTGGCTGATTTTCGGGGCATACCAATGGCGAAAACAGGAAGATAGACCCTTTGTGTGTATGGGATGGATTTATTTGGTCTTAGCGGAAATCGTATCGGGCTGGTCCGATTTGAGAGAGCGAAGTTCGCATTTGTACTCTTTCATAAAGCGCTTCTTAGCCTCTGCCATTATCGTATTGCCGTTATTCCCGGGGAATGACCTGCCTACAATTCTGGCCCGCTTGTCTTTGTTTGAGGGATGTTGAAGCGTTTTGTTCTGAAGCGTATTCTCCAACTGCTCGATGGCCTTAGAGATCTTCGTCCCTTTAAGCTCGACCAAGATTTGTATCCATTCATCATTGCTTCCCTTGTCCACCAATACCATCTTGTCGCACTTCTCACCTTCGGTGATAATCTCCCCGTCGACTTGATAGACGACCGATTGGAGCGGTGGTCTGAGGGAAAGACGGTAACGATTGCCTTTTTCGCGTACGCTGACCTCCTCTCGTTCGAGCAACGGTTTTAGGGGTTGAAATACAAGTCGGGCCAGCTTCTCGTGCAAGCTTCGATCAGCCATAGATAATTGTGTTAAGTGCCGCGATGCTATCGTCAACCCAGTCGGAAACTCCGTCGAGTTGTAAGCCGCTAATCATTTGCAGTTCCGTATTTACGATGTCCTGCAAAGTGCCCGCTTCGGTGATGTAGTAAGCGGCGATGCTTCCAGTAGGTAAGATACAGGATTCGGGAACGACTTGCGATGTGGCCTCCCCGTCTTTCTTGTAAGCTTCGGCGGCAAGCATCAAGACGTTTAAAGTGGTCAACACGTATGGGCTGTGGGTAGTCAATGTCACCATGCTGGGACAATCGGTACGGGACATGGCCGACTTGATGGCTGCGACGATACTTCGCGCAAGATTCCATTGGGCTTCGGGATAGAGATTCTGCTCAGGCTCTTCGATGAAGAGTTGGGCGGATTGGTAATGGGATAATTGAGTGCGATTCGGTCCTTTTGATAGCGAGTTTACAGCCTGTCTTTGCTGAATCTCCATCATTTCTTTCATCATGTTCCGGCTGACGGGAGCTATGCTCCCTGCCATTTGGGCAATGTAGTCGGCGAGTATCTCTACGGGGAGAGCCGATTGGATTCCGCTTGACGCATAGAATGGGGATAACTCTATTTTTTTGTTCTTGAGGCGAACAACATCTGCCTCTTTTTGCTGATCGAAGAAATATTCCACATCAGGTGCTACAACCAGTGTCTTGGGCGATACTGTAGTATAATGCTCTTTAGCCTCTCCCCACTCGAAAATGTAGTTGAAAAGCAAATCCCATTCGGAAGAGCGGTAAGCTTTATCTATATTCTTAATTGCGTACAGCAGGTTTCGTTCCGAAGGGATGAAAGAGAGTTTTGTATTGTATCGTCGTTCCTCGAAGCCAGGCAGACGTTCAATACGAGCTTCCCCCTTGAAATGTATGGCTATACACGCTCCTTGATAGTTGATTTCGCTTTCGTCGGAGAAATAATCGTCATTGAAGCGATGAAAGCGTTTCAGATCTTTGAGAAAGTTATCTTCATGTTCCCGGAACAGTGCTTCGCTATTCTCCACCATCAGCGTCTTCTCCATCCATCGGCAGTGACAGAGGATTTTCATCAGCGTACTCTTCCCGATACCCTGCTTTCCGATGAATAGGTTGACGGTTTTCAACTCTATTTCCCCCGTCTCTGCCAACGGGCCTACATGTTTGATTTCGATAGAAGCCATCTCTTTCTGGTATATTCGTTGAATACTAAGGGCAAAAGTAGCGAATTATTTTTGTTATCTGCGCTATCCGTGTCATCCATGCCTAAAAAAACTCACCCCGCCCAGTTCTCCCTGTCGAGATTCCGGTAGCTGATGGCTTCGCCGAGGTGATCGGACTGTATCTGTTCGCGGTCGTCGAGGTCGGCGATGGTGCGGGCTACCTTGAGGATGCGGTCGTAGGCGCGGGCGGAGAGGTTGAGACGCTCCATGGCGTTCTTCAGGCGGAGCAGGCCATCCTCGTCGGGACGGGCATATAGGTCGAGGAGCTTGCTGTTCATCTGGGCGTTGCAATAGATGCCAGGTATATCGGCGTAGCGCCGCTCCTGGCGTTGGCGTGCGGCTATGACCCGCTCGCGGATGGCGGCGCTCGGCTCCCCTCGCCGTTGGTCGGACATCTTGTCGAAGGGCACGGGGGTGATCTCTATCTGTATGTCGATGCGGTCGAGCAATGGTCCCGACACCTTGTTGAGGTACTTCTGCACCTGTCCCGGGGTGCATACGCAGGCCTTGGTGGGATGGTTGTAGTATCCGCATGGACAGGGGTTCATGGAAGCCACGAGCGTGAAGCTGGCGGGATAGTCGATGGTGCCCCGTACGCGCGAGATGGTGATGCGGCGATCCTCGAGCGGCTGGCGCAGCACCTCGAGCACGCTCCTGCTGAACTCGGGCAGCTCGTCCATGAAGAGGATGCCGTTGTGCGCCAGGCTGATCTCTCCCGGCTGGGGGAAGTTGCCTCCACCTACGAGAGCCGTTTGCGAGATGGTGTGGTGCGGGTCGCGGAAGGGGCGTTGGGTGATGAGCGACACGTCGCTGCCCAGCTTGCCCGCCACGGAGTGTATCTTTGTGGTCTCGAGGCTCTCGCCCAGCGACAGTGGGGGCAGGATAGAGGGCAGGCGCTTGGCCATCATTGACTTGCCACTGCCCGGGGCGCCTATCATGATGAGGTTGTGGCCGCCGGCCGCGGCGACCTCGAGTGCCCGCTTCACGTTCTCCTGTCCCTTGACGTCGGCGAAGTCGTACTCGAAACGGCTTTGGCTGGCGTAGAATTCCTCGCGGGTGTTGACGATGGTGGGCTCCAGCCCGCGTTTGCCGTCGAAGAAGTCGATCACCTCGCGTATGTGTTCCACGCCGTAGACGTTGAGTTGGTTCACCACGGCCGCCTCGCGGGCATTCTGGCGGGGAATGATGAGGCCGTCGAATCCCTCTTCGCGGGCCTTGATGGCGATGGGTAGCGCCCCCTTGATGGGTTGTATGGCGCCGTCCAGACCCAGCTCGCCCATCAGCAGGTAACGGTCGAGCTTGTCGAGCTTTATTTTGCCGTAGGCTCCCATCATGCCGATGGCGAGGGGGAGGTCGTAGGCGGAGCCTTCCTTGCGGATGTCGGCCGGTGCCATGTTGATGATGAGGCCGGTGGTGGGTAGCTTATGGCCGTTCACTTCCAGGGCGGAGGTGATGCGTTGGTGGCTCTCCTTCACGGCGGAGTCGGGGAGGCCGACGAGGTAGAACATGCATCCTCGGGTGCTGTTCACTTCGATGGTGATGATGGTGGCGTCGATCCCTTGGACCGCCGCGCCAAGTACTTTGACAAGCATATCGTGTCTGGTTCGGTATTGAGGGGGTTAGTAATGAGGTTGTCTTTGTTTCGGAGGGGGAAGCGGAGGATTATCGTCTGGCCCGGAGTTTTCGGGCTTTCTCCGCTTTCTCTTTCTCCTCGGAGGCGGTTATGGCCTCCTTTACTTGCTTCGCCAGCTCCTCTCCGCGGAGGTTCTTGCCAATGATGCGGCCTTCGGGCGAGAGGAGGAGGTTGGCGGGCAAGTGGTTGATGGCGTACTGCTTGGCGATGTCGGAGTTCATCCCGCCGAAATCGCACAGCTGTATCCAGTCCAGCGTGTCGCGCTTCACGGTCTCGGCCCATTGTCGCTTGTCGATGTCGAGCGAGATGCCCAGCAGGGCGAAGTGCTTGTCCTTTTTGTACTTCTTGTAGAGGGCGCGCAGCTCGCCGTTGGCCCGGGCATTGGCCAGGCTGTCGTCCCACGAGGCCCAGAAGCAGACGAGCAGGTTCTTTTGCTTGAGTGCCTCCGAGCTGCGGTTTATCTTCTCGCCTTTGGCGTCGGGAAGGTTGAAGTAGGGGGCGTATTTGCCCACCTGCGTCTTCTCCTGTTGGGCGATGTCGTTGGTGAGCTGGTCCATGTAGAGCTTGTCGTGCAGCACGCCCGTCATGGTCTGCGTCAGCTGTTTGATGTGGGCGAAGTTGGGCGTGTCTTTCTGCACGAAGTACTTGTCGAGCAGGTATAGTCCCACGAGCGAGGAGGGGTGCCGGGCGATGAACGAGTCGACCCTGGCCTCCACCGCCCTCTCCCTGTCGGTTGGCGGGAGGGAGTCGAGTGGGAGTATCTCCTTCTGGAAAGCGGTGAGTTCCTCGTTCCAGCTGTTGCCGTCGATATCCAGCGTCCACAGCCTGGCGGTGTCGCCCTGTACGCGGACGTGGTTTCCCTTGTCGAGGTAGAGGGGATACTCTACCTGGTCGCGTATGAGCAGGTAGAGGGGCGTTAGCGTGTCGACCTTCAGGGTGTACCTGAACTTGTCGTCGCGGACGGGGATGGTGTCTATGACGCTGTCGCGCGTCTCGTCCATGCCGTAGAGGTAGAGCGTGTCGGTGCCCAGCCCCTTGATGGCGCCGCTGATGGTGACGTCAGTCGGAGCCTTCTTCTTGCCGCAGCCGGCGAGGCAGAGCGCGGCGAGAAACAGAATATATCCTTTCTTCATCGTTACAATCCTTTTGAGACGATCCTGATGCGGGCATCGACGGCCACTATGCCCTTCTCCGTGCCCAGCAACGGGTTGATGTCCATCTCCTTGATCTCGGTGGCGAAGCGCAGCAAGGTGGAGAGGCGGACGATGATCTCGGCGAACTTGTCCTCGTTCACTCCCGCTTGCCCGCGCGTACCTTTTATGATCTTATACGCCCTGAGCGAGCGAATCATCGAGTAGGCCTCCTCGTACGAGAGGGGCGCCAGGCCCGACGAGACGTCCTTGAGCACCTCGACGAATATGCCACCCAGCCCGCAGAGCACCACGTGGCCGAATTTCTCCTCGTACTTGGCGCCGACGAATAGCTCGGTACCCTTCAGCATGGGCTGTACCATGACGGCCCGCGCCTCGGGAATCGCCATCATGCGGTCGAACTCCCAGGTCAGGTGTCCGTCGCTCTTGATGTTGAGCGCCACGCCTCCCACGTCGGACTTGTGTACGGGTCCCACCACCTTGGCCACCACGGGGAATCCGCATTGGTGGGCGAAGGCGAGCAATTCCTCCTTGTCGTCGGATACCCGTTCGGCCACCAGCGGTATTCCGGCTGCCCGCAACAGCTCTTGCACGTGGCGCGGCTCGATGTAGCCGTCGGTAGGAGGCAGGGTGTCGATGATGCGGCGGATGCGGGGAATGTCGACGCCGAACAGCTCGATCTCGGGTGCGGCGGGTCGCGGGGAACTGACGATGCGCGAGAGCATGGTGCCGAGCGTCACCTCGTCGGCGAAGTTGACGTGTCCCTTGGCGAGAAACTCGGCTACCTCCGCGCCGGCGGTGTTGACAGAGGGGAGTATGGGAAAGATGGGTTTGCGGCATGTCCGCATCTTCTGGTGTATCACTTCGTAGGTGTCGAACATGGTGACCAGGCCCGGCGTACCGAAGATGGTCATCATGGCATCGATGCCGGGCAGCCGCTCTTCGCAGTAGTCAATGCAATGACTGAGCTGCTCGGGCGTGCCGGTGGCCAGTATGTCGATGGGGTTTCCCACGGCCGCTCCGGGGAATAGCTTGGCTTTCAGCTCCTCGGCGGCCTCGCCCTCGAGCTTGGGCACGTTCAGTCCGCCTTTGCTCAAGGCGTCGGTGAGCATCACGCCCGGCCCTCCGGCGTGGGTGATGATGGCGAAGTTGCGTCCCCGCAGCTCGGGCAGGGTGAAGACGCAGCCCGCCGTGGTGAGTTCCTCGCGCGAGAAGCAGCGCACGATGCCCGCCTTGCGGAAGAGGGCCTCCACCGCCGAGTCGGAGCTGGCGATGGCTCCCGTGTGCGACGAGGCCGCCCGGCTGCCACTCTCGGAGCTGCCGGCCTTGATGGCGGCGATCTTGCATCCCTTGCGTATGAGCGAGGAGGCGTGGAAGAGCAGGCGGTCGGGGTCCTTGATGCTCTCGATGTAGAGCAGCTTGATGCGCGAGTCGGCGGTAGGGTCGAAATGTTCGTCCATGTACTGTAGCACGTCTTCCACGCCGATCTGCTTGGCGTTGCCTACCGACCATACGGAGTTGAACCGCAATCCTTTGGTCACGGCGCTCTCGAGGATGAACACCGCGGTGGCGCCCGAGCTGGAGACGAGGTCGACTCCTCGCGGGTCGAGGTTGGGGATGGGCTGGCTGAAGACACTGTGGTGCCAGGTGTTCATCAGTCCGATGCAGTTGGGGCCGATGAGCGAGGCGCCGTACGTGTTCGCCGTCTCGAGGATACGTTCCTCGAGCGCGGCTCCCTCGCGGGTCTCTTCGCCGAATCCGGCGGAGAGGATGATGAACGCGCGTGTCCGCTTCTCTCGGGCGAGCGTCTCCACGATGTCGGGGCATGCGGCGGCGGGCACGGCCAGTACGGCCAGGTCGGTGTCGGGCACGGCGTGGGCGTCGGCGTAGGCCGACACGCCCTGTACCTCTGTCTCTTTAGGGTTTATGGCACGGAGCACGCCTTGGTAGCCTCCGTGAATCAGGTTTTTCAAGATGGCGCCACCGGGCTTGTGCACGTTGTTGGATGCGCCTACTACGACGATGCTCTCGGGGTGGAGCAGTTGCGGTGTGATCATTTGGTGCGGTCTTTGTTTTTAATAGATGCCGCAATGTTAGCGAAAAGTCGTTAGATGAGCAAATGTTTCGCTTTATTTTAAACTGATAATCGTTAATAGCAGGGAGAGGCTCACTGCCCTGAGGTTCTCGCGCAGCTTGCGGTAGGCCAGTTTCTTGAGGGTGTGCACGGTACCCTCGGAGATGGCCATCTTGTCGGCTATCTCCTTGTTCTTCAGTCCCTCCATGGCATACAGGATGATGTGGCTCATTTGCGCGGGCAGGTTTTCCACGGCTTTGCGGACCAGGAGATAGGTTTCTTGCTCGATGATGGCCGACTCGGTGTCGGCGTCGACCCCTTGCAGGTAATAGTCCGATGGCTGGATAGGTACCCGGCGGAGCTGGTTGACGCACTTGTTGTGCGCCACGGTGTATAGAAATCCTCTCACCTCAGGGGGGGTGCCAAAATCGGTGCGTCGCTCCCAGTAGGACAGCAACACCTCTTGCGCGATGTCCTTGCACATCTCGCGGTCGTTGATGAACCGGGCCGAGAATACGCAGAGCACCGGATAATAATCATCAAATAAGAGTTTGAACGACTGGACGTCGCCGCATCGGATATTCTCTACGATGCTTTCCATGTCCCTTCTATATTTTTTCATTAGGTATAGGATGTAATATGTGGATATAGCCTCTTAATACATCCGCGAAAATAGGCATAAAAAACGAAAAACAAGCATTTCGTCTATTTTTTAAGTGCTTTCTTCGATAAATTTCCCCTATTCCCATTACCCCGTTTTTCCTCTTCGCGTGTTTTATTAGAAACTTTAAAGCAGAAGAGATATGAATGCCCAGAACGATTATTCAGAGATAGCGAGCATTCTCGCTATCCGCTTTGCTCACTCCAGGGTGGGTAAGGAAGAGGAGCAGACGCTCCGAGAGTGGATGAATGGACATCCGAACCGGCAAGAGCTTTCCGAACAGATACTTTGCCAGGGTCACTATGAGGAAAACGAGCGGCAGATCCGCCATTTCCCTACCGGAGAGGCATGGGAAAAAATGTATTCTTTCGTATCTGACATGAATAAGCCTCCGGGCTTCTCGTGGTGGAGAGACGGATGGAAAGTGGCAGCCGCCGTCTTGTTCCTGATCCTGCCTACCTCGCATTTTGTCCATGCCGGACTGGCCGGGCGAGCGAGCGCCGATACATATCTCAATTGCGACCAGAATATAAACAAAACAACACTCTATATCAACTACCCCCAAATGACTACATACGCAACCGACCTACGATATAACAACGCATCGCCTTATATATGACGAAATATGTAAATACGTAAGCACAGACGGACACAAGCGAATATCTTACCCAAGAAAATCCCGTTCTAAAACAGTACGTATTCTATCCCGGTGACCTGCCCCATGAGGGTGGATGCCGCTAACGATATCCGGTAAGGACGCGAGGAGCCAACGGCTTCTTGCGCACGCCATCCCTGCGTGCCTGCCCGATAACAATTTCCCCAGAGAGAAAGTGCGACAACGCAGCACGTCAACATAGCCGGCCGCGTAGGCGGCGAGAGCGGTCACGACCGCTGCCCGTCACTATAGCTGCCGACACCAGATAAATAAATAGGTAACTTCCCAAGCATCAGCACGGATGGGAGGTGACAAAATAGATGATAATAGCAACGTTCGTAAAATAAGCAACAGAAGTAAGTAGACAAGTATTAGATTAGGTATTAAGAGAAAGGCTCAGGACAACAACGCTTTGCAATCGTACTTCTCCTCGGCGGCACTGTCGCCGCATGGGGAGGAGGCGATTCGCGAAGGCGACCACAAACAAAACACTGAGAACAAAACACTTGTGAAGCAAGAGCTTAGTAGAACACGGTATGGAGAACAGGTTGGGGTTATGCTTTGTGAATATCCCATACCGTGAGGATGGTTGTGGCGAGCTGTCGCCCGGAAAGGCGTCGAGCCGCGCACCATCCCCCTCTACTCCTCTCTACTTGGATTCCATCTTCACCATACGTTTGGGGAAGAAAAAAGTGGGTCGGGGCAGTGATGCTCCGACCCACTTTCTTTCTTGGAGGGGAGGCTGTATCATAAATCGGAGCGGCTTTCTTTTAGGCACGGATTACGCAGTCTTTTCCAGAACACGATGCCGCGGAATCCGTGTAATCCGTGCCTAAATATTCTCTTTTTGATAGCGCCTTTCACTTATGATACAGCCTCCTCCTTTTATTTCACCTCCCAGGTCTCGTTGGTGAGCAACAGCTCGCGGAAGTTGTGGTACTTCTTCTTGGCCTTCACCTCTTCCACCTGCTCGGACAGGGCCTCGTCGTACGTGGGAGCCTCCACGTCGCGGATCACGCCCAGGGCGACGGGGAAGTCGGGACCTTCCATCAGCGCGAGCTTCAGCTGCAGGGTGTTGTCGAGGCTGTGGGCGTCGTGCACCAGGATGTCTTTCTCGCTGATGCCGTTCTCGCCCAGCTTCACCACCTTCAGGCCGAAGCCTTCCTGCATGAGGCCGAACTCCTTGTTCTCGCCAAACAGCATCGGCTTGCCTTGCTCCAGGTAGATGGCGTTCTTGGCGCGCCCTTCCTTGGTGGATACGGCGGCGTGCGTGCCATCGTTGAAGATGATGCAATTCTGCAGGATCTCGATGACCGACGCGCCTTTGTGGCGTGCGGCGGCTTTCAGCACCTCGATGCTACCTTGGCTGTCGATGGCTACGCAGCGGGCGAAGAACCGGCCGCGCGCGCCGAAGGTCAGCTCGGCGGGATGGAAGGGATCCTCTACCGTGCCGTAGGGGGTCGACTTGCTCACGAATCCGCGGGGCGAGGTGGGCGAGTATTGCCCCTTGGTCAGCCCGTAGATGCGGTTGTTGAGCAGGATCATGTTCATGTCGACGTTGCGCCGCACGGCGTGGATGAAGTGATTGCCACCGATGGCCAGTCCGTCGCCGTCGCCCGACACTTGCCAGACGGTAAGCTCGGGGTTGGCTACCTTGACGCCTGTGGCTACGGCGGCCGCACGCCCGTGTATGGTGTGGAACCCGTAGGTGTTCACGTAGTAGGGCAGGCGTGAGGAGCAGCCGATACCCGAGATGATGGCCGTGTCCGACGGGGCTATACCCAGCTCGGCCATGGCTTTGTGCAGTGAGTTCAGGAAGCCGTGGTCGCCGCATCCCGGACACCAGCGGGGTTGTCCCGCCTTGAAATCTTGCATGGTGTATGTTTGTTCACTCATTGTCTTATTCCTCCAATAATTTAGTAAACGCGTCAATCAATTCTCTCGTCACGAAAGGTTGCCCTTTCACTTCGTTGTACTGGCTGATGTCCAGTCCGGGCACCTTCATGCGCAGGTATCCGGCAAATTGGCCGAGGTTTTGTTCGGCCACCACGATCTTCTTGTAGCGGCGCAGCACCTCGGCGGTGTTTTTTGGCAACGGGTTGATGTACTGGAAGTGTACCTGGGCCACCTTCTCGCCTTTCTTGCGCATCCATTCCACGGCCGAGCGCAAGTGCCCGTACGTTCCGCCCCAGCCCACGATGAGCAGGTCGGCGTCGGCGTCGCCCATCACCTCCAGCTCGGGGATGTAGTCGGCTATCTTCTCTACCTTGTCCCTGCGCAGGTGCACCATGAGGTTGTGGTTGTCGCCGTCGGTCGAGATGGCGCCGGTGTAGTTGTCTTTCTCCAGCCCGCCTATGCGGTGGGTGAATCCCGGCGTGCCCGGCACGGCCCAGTAGCGTACGAGCGTCTCCTCGTCGCGCGTGTAGGGTGTCCATTGTCCGGCCATGTCGGGGGTTACGTAGTGGGGCTTGATGTCGGGGTAGTTGTCGATGTCGGGTAGCTTCCATGCCGCCGAGCCGTTGGCTACGAACGCGTCGGTGAGCAGCACCACGGGTGTCATGTGCTCCAGCGCGATCTTGGCGGCCATGTAGGCGGCGTCGAAGCAATTGGTGGGCGAGGTGGCGGCGATGACGGGCATGGGGCTTTCGCCGTTGCGTCCGTAGAGCGCCTGCAGCAGGTCGGTCTGTTCCGACTTCGTGGGCATGCCCGTGGAGGGACCGCCGCGTTGCACGTCGATCACCACCAGCGGCAGCTCGCTGATGACGGCCAGGTTCATCGCCTCGCTCTTCAGGCAGATGCCCGGTCCCGAGGTGGTGGTGGCGGCCAGCGCCCCGGCGAAGGAGGCGCCCACGGCCGACGAGCATCCGGCTATCTCGTCCTCGCATTGCACGGTCTTCACGCCGAGCGACTTGTGCTTGGCCAATTCGTGCAGGATGTCGGTGGCGGGGGTGATGGGGTACGACCCCAGGTAGAGTTGCAGCCCAGCCTTCTCGGCGGCGGCGATCAGGCCGTAGGCGGTGGCTTTGTTGCCGTTGATGTCGGTGTACAGCCCCTTGGCCTTGGGTGCCTTGCTCTCGATCCTGTAGGTGGAGGTGGTGGCGTGCGTGTTGGCGCCGTAGTTGTATCCATCGTTCAGCACCTTGATGTTGGCGGCGGCTATCTCGGGCTTCTTCGCGAATTTCTCGTTCAGCATCTTCTCGGCGGCGGACAGGTTGCGGTTGAAGAGCCAGCACACCAGCCCGAGGGCGAACATGTTCTTGCAGCGGAGGGCCGACTTGTTGTCCAGTCCCGAGTCTTTCAGGCTTTCCCTGCACATCGATGAGATGGGTACCTGGAGTACGTCTTGCTTCACGCCCAGCTCCTCAAACGGATTGTCGGTGGCGAACTTCGCCTTCTCCAGGTCTTTCGGCCCGAAGGAATCGGAATCGGTGATGACCAACCCTGTCGGCTTGCAAAACTTGATTTGTGTCTTCAACGCCGACGGGTTCATCGCCACCAGCACGTGGCAACGGTCGCCAGGGGTGTACACTTGCTTGGCGCCCACGTGGATCTGGAAGCCCGACACCCCGGTGAGGGAGCCTTGCGGGGCGCGAATGTCCGCCGGATAGTCGGGGAACGTGCAAATGTCGTTTCCTACCGTAGCCGACACGTTCGAGAAGATGCTACCGGCCAGCTGCATGCCGTCGCCGGAATCGCCGGAGAAGCGTACCACCACTTCTTCCAGCTCTTTCACCATCATTTCTTCTGCCATAACTTTACTTATGATTTGAATCCTTATAAAACTGATAATTAATTATCTTGATACATGCGTTTAACGCATCTCATCCTAATTTTGGTTGCAAAGGTGAGAAAGTTAATCGTAATCTCAAAGAAAAACGCATGTAATTGGTACGTCGCGACCAATATTTGCCCATAGACGAAACTACCCGCCCTTTCTGTTTGCCAAATCGACGGAAAGGCTTATCTTTGCACCCGATAAAAAACGAGGCCTTGTAGTTCAACGGATAGAATAGAAGTTTCCTAAACTTTAGATAGGGGTTCGATTCCCCTCGAGGCTACGTCGGAATAGTGATGGCCGCTCCGTGATGGGGCGGCTATTTTTTTGAAGAGTAAAATCACTTTTAAGTGAATGTATAAAGGAAAGTAGTAACTTTGCGGCAAATCAAAGTAATAGAATGAGAGTAGTATTTGACTCTTAATTATGAGGTGCTACACGGCGACAAGGATGGTATTCACTCCATACGTGCCAATAGGCAATACAGAGTAGAGTTTACCGTTACCAATGTCGGCGGAGAGGAAGTCACCACGATTCGCAATATCATCGAATTGTCGAACCACTATAAATAAAAAGATTATGATTACAATTAAAGGGGTTGACCCCAACATGATCGCAAACAACATCGACCCGTTTTACCCCATACATCCGGGTGAAATCCTGAAGGACGAGATAGAGGCTCGGGGCATCTCGCAAAAGAAGCTTGCGGAGCAAATGGGTATTGCTTACTCATACCTCAATGAGGTGTTGAACTGCAAACGTCCGGTGAATACCGACTTTGCGTTGCGCATAGAGGCGGCACTGGATTTGGAACCCACCGCCTTGCTCAACATGCAAATGCGCTACAACATGCAGGTGGCTAAAAAGGATACGAAACTCATCAAGTGCCTTGCGGAAATTCGTAAGGCAGTGGCAGTGGCTCTTTAGAGGCAAAATATCGTTTTTATGCACTTTTTAGGGGGGCGCCAGTGAGAACCTGTGTTTATCCTGTACCGTCTCCGGTGTAGAGACGTGGCGTGCCGCGTCTCACCTTCGCGAGCCATTAGACTCGGTGCCCTGCAAGACCCAAACGTGGCTGAAAGCCTTTGCCTGAAAGGCTCCTAACCCAACGTAGAGCGAGTCGAGTTCGCGGTCCGCCCGCACGATGTCGTCGGTCAGCATGCTCTTGGTCGACGTGAAGAGCGATTTCTGTTCTTCGCCATAAGCCTTTTGGTAGTCTCTGTACCGTTCTGGGCATCATCTTTCACATTGCGCTCTTCCTTGACCAATTCCAGGACACCGCCGTGAAAGTTGGAATGCTGCCCGTTAGAAAGTCATTTAAGAGAAGTCGTGTCAATCTTGATCCTATTTATTTATTTAACTAAAATTTCCCAACCTCTCGCTCACAGATTGGACTTGGTTACAGATCCAATCTGTGAGCAAAGGGGTGGGAAACTTTAATTATTTAAAATTAGTGGTTTGAACTTGGTGAAATGCTTATCCGATTTCAGGTGAGACTTTCCCCGCCCGGTTATTCTATTACCTGATTTCAGGTGAAGCTTTCCCCGACCGGTTATTATCTCACCCGATTTCAGGTGAAGCTTTCCCCGACCGGTTATTCTATTACCTGATTTCAGGTGAAGCTTTCCCCGACCGGTTATTATCTCACCCGATTTCAGGTGAAGCTTTCCCCGACCGGTTATTGTATTACCTGATTTCAGGTGAAGCTTTCCCCGACCGGTTATTGTATCACCTGATTTCAGGTGAAGCTTTCCCCAGCGAACTCGAAGCATTTCATTTGCAAAAATAGAGAGAGACTGCGATATTCCTCTTTTTCACAAATATTTTAGATGCCTGATTAGCCGCGAAGGCTTTTAGATATTCTTGAAGGCTCGTTGTCTGGTCGCGAAGATAATCATAGATTTTAAACAGATATGCGTCAGGGTATTACGGGGCGTCTATATTGTGAACCTGTTCGTAGTACGTGCCGAAGATATTGTTTTTTTTATGCTGGACATTTGCTGGAATTCAATGTCGGCATTCCTTTATGGATAGAAGGTTGGCGCTAAAGAATTGGAATATTTTTCTTAGTCTTCCAATGTATGTCGGGACAGATTTTGCAATGATTGGGGGGAGTTCACCACAGAGGACACAGAGTTGTACAGAGTTTGCAATGATTGGCGTGTAGAGACGCGGCGTGCCGCATCTCGCCATTCGCAAATGGCCGAGTCCAGTGATTCGTAAATGTACGACTTTACAAAAAGATGGTATAGGATAAACACAGGATATTTCCGGTGCCCCGGAAAATATCGTTTTTATGCACTTTTTAGGGGGAGGGAAAGGAATAATTGTGAAGTGGGTGCGTTTGGCATCCATTGGGAAGAGCTGGATGAAGACTTGAGCTTTGAGGGGTTTCTATAGATAGCGTACGGGCCGAGGCATTGCTGCCCCGGCCCGTTTCGCGAAAGAGTATGGAATAATGCGATGAATGATCGATCGCGTACGGCCGCTATTGTTTAGGTTCGGCCTTGATGCAGCGGGCTGAGGCGGCCCAGCTGGTCGGTATCGCCGAGTTCGCGTCGAACGCCTCATTAGTAAAGTGTAGGCCCAAGGCGTCCGTGCCGTTATGATCGCTACTCCAGTAATATCCATGCGAACCTATACGTATGGTCGCGTCGGCGTCGGCTCCAGTAGTCGGTGAGCCGGCATACCGGAGGCCGGAGGCGGGAAGGATGACGAGCGGGGCGCCGACTTCGGGGAGCATATATCCAAAACCGCTACCTTGGGTTTCCGTCACGCGATCTATGCCGTAGGCTCTGTTATATCCTGCACTACTTGGAGTGGACAATGAGAAATTACTATCAACCGGTGCGGGGAAACTCGCGTTCTTGTAAAACTTGCCATCCGTCGTCGCGTCGCTTGTCCAGCTCCAGGAGCCAGCGCTGCCTGGCGCGTAATAGGCCAATTCTGTTTGCGTAGGCAGGCGCCACGTTCCGCCTGTGATGTAAGCGCAGATGTCGCCATACCACTGTCCCCTGCCTGCGTCGTCCACTTCATAAATGGCGTTGCCGTCGCCACCAGGAACCGTCGTCATGCTGGAACTGGCCTTGATATCCGCAAGGGTCAGATAGTCTGACACCTGTTTCTGTGTGTAACCGGAACAAGCCCCATCACTTGTTGCCGTAGGGTGGAAAATAAGGGTGCCGTTGCCGTTGTAAGTAGCTGGAGTAGGTGCGATACCTATCAAGGATCCCCATTTGAAGAAGACGCCTTGCTTCTGCCCGCTGTCGTCGATCTCGTCGTCTGGATTTGTGTCGCCAACGCCCACCTGGTCAAATGTCAGCGTAGTTCCGTTGTAGTAAATGTTCGAAGCCGCCCACGTGCCGGCGGTAACGCTGGTGTTGTTCTCCCAGTTATTGGGTGTTGTATTTCTCGTGACGCTTATCGTATTGGTGTACTTCTTTCCTTGGCCGAAGGTATCAAGAATCACTGCCGGTAGTGGTCGTACAGCAGGCCTTCTGAAGTCTATCGTTTTTCCCTCCACGAACATATCGACGAACTCGCTTCTAAAGGTCAGCTTCTTGATGTAAATGTAGGGTTGCCTATCCGTCGCTGTGGTGGGATTCATATAGGGTATGAAACTCACGGAATCTTTCCAGGTCGTTACCGAGGCGTCCGTGGCGCTCCGCTGGAAAAAGGTTCCCGCATGGGCAGTGCCTGTTAATGGGTCGTCGTCCGTCACCTCATTGTAGAGAAGCGCCGCGTCGCCTTGGTAGTCGTTCTTCGCCAGATTGTCGTAAATCAATGTCGCGCTCGCTCTTCGGGGATAGAAGCCAGCTTCTATCGCGCCAAAGCTAAATTTCGGACTCATTAGTTTGAGTTCCACTTTCACTTGCGAGAACAGGTGCTTAAACTGAAGCGTGCTACCCTGCAAGGTAGAAGCCGACGCGTCAGGCAGCACGAAATACATGCAATCCGGCGGGGTGGGATTGCCGTTCTTGCTCTTGGTCAATCCGACCTGATAGTCGGTCGTGAACGTGAACGTTTCGCTTTCGCCAGGTTGGTAGTAAGCCCCGGGCGTGCTTCCTGTCGCCTCGTTGATATAATGGGTCGGGTCAAGCTCTAAGGTGTCGTTCTCCGAAAGAAATACGAGGGTGAAGTTTCCCTCGGCGGGCATCTTGAAAGAGAGGTTGCCTGCGTCGACAGTGGCGAGCGAATAGCCGAGTGGCGTGCCGGGGAGGGGGTCGGTAGCGGTGGTGGGCGCGCAGACGATCATGATGACGGCAGTTCCGTCCTCTATCGGTCTGGGGGTGCCGGCCGCTCTCGTCTTCGGCTCCACCGTCCACGATGAGGTCAGCAGGAACCCGTTACCCAAATCAACGACGGTGTCCGCGGGGAGATCGGTGTCGGCCGCGGCGCGGGTGTCTGGGGATTCCTCCTCGAAATCGGCGGTACCCACCGAGAAGTTGATTACGCTTAGCCCCTCTTCGCCAGGAACCACGGGAGTGGGAAGGGGAGTGGGATGCTCTGTCTGGGCAAGCTCGTCCGAGCAACTGCCCAAACCTAATAGGAATAAGCCGCACAGGGCGGACACGAACAGCCGGTTCTTTCCGGAACCTTTGGCTTCCATATTGTTTCTTCTTTGTCTCATCACTTTAGGTCCTCCGCTTACCAGGTTTGGGATTGGTTATACTCATCTTCGTCATCGTATGCTTCGCTGGGGCCTGAAGTAGTACTTGTGACGCTTTGCGCGATCACCTGTTCTATTTCCACCACGTATACGCGGAAATAGGGTCTCTCGTACGAGAGTTTTTCAGTTTGTTTTAGGTCTAAATCCATAGTCAATGTATAAAGTCTATTGGTTACTAAAATTGGATTCCATAATCGGGCGCGAAGGTCAGCTTTTTCAGGGGAATAACCGTCTCGAATAGTCCATATTGTGTCTCATTCCGTACGTGCTAAAGTTAAACAAGTCCAATAAGTGCGTCGTGCCCTTAAATGGCTTATTCCTATAGGTTTACTTATTCCGGTGGATTTAGCCTGATAGCGCGCCGGCACCAGTGAGAACTTGTGTTTGTCTTGCGCCATCTTTTATAAAGTCGACGAGCGGATTAATCACCAATCCCCCCTTTCCCTCCCCCTATCCAGCCGCTTGCTTATCATAAGTGTACGCGAAGTAGCCGCTCCGTGATGGAGCGGCTATTTTTATGCTAATAATTCTCAAGATGCTTGTGGGTAATTAATGTATTACCTATCTTTGCCTCGTAATCAAAGTAATAGCATTATGCCAGAAATATTTAGATTATTTGGACTACGGTTCCTGTTTTATGCTAACGACCATCAACCCATACACGTGCATGTGGTGAAAGGCAAAGGTTCCGTGGTTTGCGAAGCCAAATTTACGATAGAGCCTGTTGAGTTGATTGCTAATAATGGTCTCTCAAAAGTGGAGCTAAAGATGGCGGAAGCTATCATAGAAGAGAACAAAGAAATTATAGCGCAACATTGGAATAAATTCTTCAATAATGATAAAGGTTGATAAAGTTTGGACTACAGCCGATGCCATCTACATTCAGACGGTTGACGGCAAGGTTGGGCAAGAGAAGTTCGATGAATTTCCCCGCCTGCGATGGGCTACGCCCGAGCAAAGGAATAATTATGAAGTGGGTGCGTTTGGCATCCATTGGGAAGAGCTGGATGAAGACTTGAGCTTTGAGGGCTTCTTCGACGAACGAAGGGAAGAGACCGCTCTCTACAAACTGTTCTTCAATCATCCGGAGCTGAACGCTTCGGCTGTGGCACGCCGGATGGGCATGAAACAGAGTCTGCTGGCGCAATACATTAGTGGTGCCAAGAAACCATCGGAAGAGCGCACTAAAGAAATCATGGACACTATCCGGAAAGTGGGTGCCGAACTCTGTGCCGTATGACAGATAAAGTAGAGGCTGTATCATAAATCGGAGCGCTTCCTTTTAGGCACGGATTACACGGATTACGCAGTTTTTTCCAGAACACAATGCTGCGGAATCCGTGTAATCCGTGCCTAAATATTCTCTTTTTGATAGGACTTTTCACTTATGATACAGCCTCACCGGGAATATCCTGTGTTTATCCTGTACCGTCTCTACATGCCGATCATTACAAAATCTGTGCGAATCTGTGTAATCTGTGGTGAACTCCCTCCCGCCAATCACTAATCATTCCCCTCACAGCGCCGCTACGGCGGCGTCCAGCCCGATGCCGTGTGACCCTTTCAGCAGGAGGGTGGCGCCGCGGGGCTTGTCGGCCCTGAGCGCCTCGATGAGCGAGGCCGTGTCGGGGTAGGTGACGAAATTTGGGGAGTGGCGCGTGGCGGCGAACTCATGCCCTACGAGCGTCACCCGTTCGAAGTCGGAGTTCTCGAGGAGATCGACCACGCGTTGGTGCTCGGCGGCGCTTTCGCGGCCCAGCTCGAGCATGTCGCCGAGGATCACCATCTTGTGTGGCGCGTCCATGCTTTGGAAGTTCCGGAGGGCGGCTGTCATGCTGGTGGGGTTGGCGTTGTAGGCATCGACAATGAGGGTGTTGTCCGCCGTGCGCTTCAGCTGCGAGCGGCTGTTGCCCGGCACGTACGCCTCGATGGCGTCGTCGATATCCTCGGGCGCGACGGCGAAGTAGGAACCTATCGTCACGGCGGCCAGCACGTTGGCGAAGTTGTACCCGCCGACGAGCCGGGTCCGTACTTGGTGTAGGGTGTCTTCGTGGCGCTCGGCCCACTGGATGGCGAGGAACGGTGAATTCTCGACGACGTGTCCGCGGACTTTCGCTCCTTCGTGCGTGCCGTAACCGATGGTGTCGAGATCGCCGGCCATGGAGCGGAGGCGGGGGTTGTCCATGTCGATGAAGATGGATGCCTCGGGATCTTGGCGCAAGTAGTCGTACAGCTCTCCTTTGGCGCGCGCGACGCCATCGAGCGAGCCGAAGCCTTCGAGGTGCGCCTTCCCCACGTTGGTGATCAGCCCGTAGTTGGGTTCGGCAATCTCGCACAGCAGCTTGATGTCGCCGGGATGGCTGGCGCCCATCTCGACGACGGCGAACTCGTCGCCTTGGCGGAGGCGGAGCAGGGTGAGCGGTACGCCGATGTGGTTGTTGAGGTTCCCTTGGGTGTAGAGAATGGGGTATCGCTTGGTGAGTACGGTGGCTACGAGTTCCTTGGTCGTGGTCTTCCCGTTGGTGCCGGTAATGGCGATGACGAGCGGATCGACTTGCCGCCTGTGGTGAGTGGCCAGCCGCTGGAGCGTGCGCAGTCCGTCGTCCACCAGCAGGTAGCGTCCGTCGCCTGGCACGGCGTGCTCCGCTTCGTCTACCACGGCGTAGGCGCATCCATGCTCGAGCGCCTTGGCGGCATAAGCGTTGCCGTCAAACGATTCGCCTTTCAAGGCGATGAACAGCGCGCCGGGGGGACAGTTCCGGCTGTCGGTGGTAACCGATCCGCATTCCAGAAAGATCTGGTAAAGAGCAGAGAGTTCCATAAGGAATATTCTTGTTATGTGATTAATATGCGTATTCCAAGCTTGTATTGGAGTCCAAAAGTACGGAGAATTATCGATTAATCGCGATTCGACCCCAAAAACTTGCTTCCTGTCATGGATTGCGCCTACTACAGCCCCTCCGTCAGCACCTTCCTTATCGGCAGCAGCAAGCGTTCGAGCAGGGAGATGTCGTCGGTGACGATGTCGGCCTGCCCCTCCATGTTGGGCACGAAGGGCAGCGTCTTCCGGTAACTGGTGGTCAGTCCCTCGGGGAAGCCGATCTCCACCACGTAGTTGCTGCCCCCGTCGGGCGCCTTCACCGACACCCGCGAGATGGCGCGCACCACGCCCCTCACCACGCCGTACTCCGTGTCGGGGAAGTTGGAAAAGCGCACGTTCACCCGTTGCCCCACCGCCACCTTTCCCGAGCGCACGGTGGGCAGCGTGGCCTTCCCCATCAGGGCGTTGGAACCCGAAGGCACGATGGTGAACACCGTCTCGCCCGCCGTCACGTTCTGGTTGCGGCTCCAGTAGTTGGTGAACGTCACCTTGCCCGCCACCGAGGCCGTCAGCGCGTAGTTGTTCTCCCACGCCGCGATCTCCGCCCGCAGCTGCGTGGCGGCCGAGCGCAGGTTCGTCTCCAGCGTGTTCCGCCGGTCGGCGTACTCATACTCCGTGTCGGCCAGCGACTCGCGCAGCTGCGCGATCTGTATCCGCAGGTTCTCCAGCGTGGAGCGGACGTTCTCCAGCGAGAGCTCCCCCTGCAGGTAGGCCGACAGCGTCCTCTCCAGCGTCTCGTCGGATATCAGTCCCTCCCCGTGGATGATCGAGTCGCGGCGGTACTGGTTGTACAGCAGGTCGCGTTGCCGGGCGACAAGCCCTTCCTGCCGGGCCATGTCGTCGTGGTACCGCTCGTTGCGGACGACGCGCTCCCGCATGAAGCGCACTTTCTCCCCGTAATATCCCAGCCCCTTGAACTGCAGGCATTGCGACAGCGTGGAGTAATAGTTGGAGTAGGCGGACTGCATGTTCCCCACGCTGACGTCCTTACGCGGCAGGCCGGGCAACGAGTCCAGATTGAGCGACGCCTCTCCCAGGAACTCCCCCAAGTAGAGTACGTCGGCCGTCCTCGCCGGGTTGTCGATCACCGCCAGGCACTCCCCCTCGGCCACGGCTCGCCCGTCCTCCACGTACAATTCGCGGATCTTCCCCGACGCCTTCGCCACGATGCCCGCCGCCGGTTCCGTCCCCGTCAGGGTCACCGTGGCCCCTATCACGTCGGGATATCTGAACACGGCGCTGCCCGCCAGCAACAGCAGCATGATAGCGCCCACCACCGTGATGCCCCACCGCAGTATCCACGGCGGCACCCCGCCCAGCACTTCCTGGAACTCCTCGCTCCGCAGCTCGATCTCCTCCCCGCGTCCGCGTCCCATTTCTTCTTTATCTTCCCCGCGTCCCTTCATCCCCGGTCCGTCCCCATCATTCATTTTTTAATTTTTAATTCTCAATTTTTAATTCCCCAACTCCAGCTGGTTCCTCACCAACGTATAGTATGCCCCCCGCCGTTCCGTCAGCTCCTCGTGCGTCCCCTCCTCGATCACCTTGCCGCCGTCCAGCACCACGATGTTGTCGGCGTTCCGCACGGTGGTCAGGCGGTGCGCCACGATCACCACCGTCTTCCCGCGGTAAAAGTCGGACAGGTTGTCGAGTATCTCCCGCTCGTTGTTGGCGTCGAGGGCGTTGGTGGCCTCGTCGAGGAAGAGGAACTCCGGGTCCTTGTACACCGCCCGGGCGATGAGCAGGCGTTGCCGCTGCCCCTGGCTCACCCCGTTGCCGCCCGCGCCTATCTTGCTGTCGTACCTCAGCGGCAGCTTCTCTATGAACTCCCGTATGTTGGCCACCTCCACCGCCCGCAGCAGCTTCCCCTTGTCCACCTCCTCGTCGCTGATGGCCACGTTGCGGGCTATGGTGTCCGAGAAGACGAAGCTGTCCTGCATCACCGCCCCCGTGCTCTTGCGCCACAGGCGCGGGTTGATGTCCGCCAGCGGCACGCCGCCCACCTTGACCTCCCCCTTGGTGGGCGGATAGAAGCCCAGCAGCAGCTTCACCACGGTGGTCTTCCCGCTCCCGCTCGCCCCCACGATGGCCGTCACCTTGTGGTGCGGGATACGCAGGGTGAGGTTCTCCAGGGCGTAGTCGCGTTCCGCCCCGTCGTAGCTGAACGAGACGTTCTCCAGCGAGAGCGTGCGGTCGTCGGGCAGCGTGTCCATCTTGCTCCCCGCGTCCTGTTCCTCGTCCTCCCGGTTGTGGATCTCGTTCAGCCGCTCGAGGCTGATCTTGGCGTCCTGCAGCGACTGCGCGAAGCCGATCACCTGCCCGATGGGCGCCGAGAGCTGGCCGATGATGTAGCTGATGGACATCATCATCCCCAGCGTGATGTCGCCGTCCACCACCGCCTTGGCCGAGAGGTAGGAGACCAGCAGCGAGGTGGTCTGCCCGAAGAAGACGCTGCCCACCTGCTGGTACTGTCCCAGCGCCATCCCCCTCACGCCGATCTTGAACAGGCGCACCTGTATGGCCTCCCATTTCCACCGCTGCTGTTTCTCGCAGTTGTTGAGCTTGATCTCCTGCATGCCGGTGATGAGCTGCACCATGTTGTCCTGGTTGGCGGCGGCCTGCGCGAAGCGGGCGTTGTCCAATTTGCGGCGGTAGCGCATGAAGAGGAGTATCCACGTCACGTAGAGCGTATTGCCCAGCAGGAACACGCCCAGTATGGGCAGGTTGTAGTAGGCCATCACCCCGGCGAAGACGAAGAAGTTCACGAACGAGAAGGCCGTGGAGATGGACGTCCCCGTCATGAACGACTGGATGCGCCCGTGGTCGCCCACGCGCTGTAGGATGTCGCCCAGGTTCTTGGCGTCGAAGAAGCGGATGGGCAGCCGCATCAGCTTGGCCAGGAAGTCGGAGATGAGCGTGACGCTCACCCTCGTGTTGACGTGCAGCGTGATCCAGCTCTGCAGGAACCCCACGCCCGTCCGCGTCACGGTGAACACCATCTGCGCGACGAGCACCAGCGTGATGAGGCTGAGGTTGCCGTTTCCGATGCCCTGGTCCACCACAGCCTGCGTGAGGAACGGGAAGATGAGCGAGAAGAGGCTGCCCAGCAGCATGCCCACCACCAATTGCGCCAGCTGCGACCGATAGGGAAACAGGTAATGCAGGTAATAGGACAGGTTCTTCGCCCGCTTCTCCCCGTCGTCCTCCCGCTTGTCGAACTCGGGCGTAGGGGCCAGCAATAGCGCGGCGCCCCACTCCTTACCCTTCTCCTTCGTGGCCAGCCAGCATTGCCTGAAACCCTCTTCTTCCATCACGTATTTCCCTTTCGCCGGGTCGGAGATGTGGAATCTCCGCTTCCCCCGCTTCCCCCTGATGGCGTAGCACACCACGAAGTGGTTCCTGTTCCAGTGCAGCACGCAGGGCAGCGGGGCGTCCTCCACCAGCTGGTCCAGCGTGAGCTTCACCCCTCGCGTGCGGAGGCCGATACTCTCGGCGGCGTCGCTGATGCCGAGCATCGACACGCCCTGCCGGGTGATGAAGCACTTCTCGCGCAAGGTCTGTAGGGAATAGGTACGGCCGTAGTGTTTGGCAATGATGCGCAGGGCCGTGGGGCCGCAGTCCATGGTATCGAGCTGGAGGTAATGGGGGAAGGGACGTTTCATCTATTTACGCACAAATTATTCGTCTTCCATTTTCTTGTTTCATTGTGTTTTCTCGCTATAACACTTTGATAATATCGATTCAGAAAATTGTACGACATCAATTCATAAATTCTATTCTTAGATGGAAATATCCGGTTCATCGTCATGTGTATATAACTGGGCAACGCCTCTCTCATATCTCTGGCTTCCACACGTTCTACAATCTTTGCGCATTCAACGGTGTAATGTTGGATTGCCGTTTCTATATCGATCGGAAGCCCGTTCATCGCAGAGGAAATTTGAGGTCTATACTCTCTATACAAAGCGTTCAGTTGTTTCATATTTGATTGAGTGTACCCAAATTCAGACTTAAACCCCGCATCTATGTGTTCCAATAAATTCTGTTTGCCTGAAATATCGAGATTGAAGGCATTCAGTAAGCAATCAATTGTTCGCATCGCTATAAAGAAGCGTTCCTCCAGCATGTTCTTTTCATGCATTTTTGTTAATAGTAGTAGCACATGTCTACTATCAACGCAAAACAAGTCTTCTGTCAATTCAATGAATTCTTTTTTGTATCGTTCCAATTCTCTACTGTACGTATCCAGCTGCACTTTCCATACCGTTTTGTCACTTATCCGCTTTTCGAGTTTGCCATAGAATGCCTGTAGCACATTCCCGATCATAGAACGATCGAGGACTTGTAAACGGATACGCAAATGAAAATCAGGATCCGCATATCGAATAAAAAACCATTTTTCAATTAGCTTCCTTCTTTCTAACGAGGCTATAATCTGACTGATTTCATGAACCAACAACTTATCTACTGTATTGCTACCGGCATAAATCTTGAAATAAACCCATTCACTTCCCGGGATAAAATCTCTACGAACAACATTTCTCTTACTCATGGCTCAACCCATTATTTGTCATTATAGAATGCGACAATAAATTCATGTAAATAATCTCCCTCTTTCCCTTTTACAATCAAGTTGTTCGTGTCGAAAAGAAATTCATTTAGGATGATCTCATTTTTCCTTTTTACAGCAGAAAGAAATGACTCTACGCTAAGGTTGGATTGGAAATTGACAAAAAGCTCATTATCTCCTTCCGATAAGACAACCTTTTCAGGTATTTTTCGTCCTTCTCTCCACGATCGTACTCCATCGATTAAATCCTTTCCCCGCAATTTATAGAGAGACTCAAATTCTATTTTACGCACAGTCCATGAAGCCGGTGAGAATATGGAATTTTTATATCTTATCCGAGGGCGGAAATCGAGCAAATTTCCCAGTTCCCCAAATCCCATGGAATATCCTGGCATGGTCTGCTGATATTGCAAATCGCACAAGAAGCGATAAAGAGGCAAATTAATTGGAGAAGCATAATTGTGAGCATTGGTCAATCTGGGATAGATCCATTTATCTAATTTCTTAGAACGAAGTAGTAATTTTCCATTCCTATACGACAGCATTAGGTCCGATGTATAGATTCTCTGTGATTGTGGTAATTGGCTATCTGCCAAATACACGATTTCGTAATCTCTTAGGCATGGCCGTGACAAAATATTCCCGACTCTCGAGCTGGGTAAATGGACAATCTCAGCAAAAATAGAATCTGGAGGCAGTCGTCTCTCTTCGAATGCGACGATGTCCATCACTAATCGCTCAATATGTTCGTCCGTATGGGAAAAACGAGATAATAATTTCGCACCGGATTCGCCAACCGACATAATGTTTAGGAGCGGCTTTCCATCGACTTCGCCTATCACCTGAAACATCGAATACAGGGTAGATGGAGCATGCTTGCTATCTTCACCACGGCCTTCCATGTCTTCATCAGTAAGAACGATCTCATCATCTCCTCTCTCTTTCGCTTTGAGAATTTTCTTCAGCAAGATCCGCGAAACCCTTATGTTTCCATTTTCCGTCTCTCGCTTTGGTAAGGACAAACGATCAATCAATGGGGATATATCGGCCACTCCATGTTGAGCGGGATATCCGAGACCCATTTCCTTGTCTAAAGCCACGTTTAGGGGAATCTCCGAATCCTCATAGCGCGCATAAAAAGCTTGTCTGAATGTTTGTAGCGCACCATTAGAAAAAAAATGCGCCAATTTAGTCAAAAAAGACACAGCGTTAGACAGTTCTCGTACGACATCATTCCCTAATACAGCCACTTTTGCACCTCTCCCAGAATCCACTTGGAATAGGAATCCTTCATCTATGGAGACAGGTATGTCCTTGAATATGCGGACACATTCTTTATAAGCGTCGACCGAGGAGGTATCCGTTCTGTCTATTTCATCCAAGACCTTTTGTACATGATCGATAGCCACTTTTATTTCAGTCGTCTCTCTCTCTTTATCCTTTATCCTGTGCAAAACCTTTAATATCCGTTCAATATAGCCTTCCCCTGTCAGGACAGGTTGCAATTCACTAACGAGTACTTGCGAATCGATCAGATCCTCTATGTATGGAAGTATGTCTTCCGCCCAAATATCCGATTTTTGCAGGTAATTTTGTACACGGAATAAATCAATGCCATCTGTCGCCATGTGTAGAATCGTGTCGAGATACTTGTTTCGCTCTACCGAGGCTATAACATGTGTGCGCGTGTCACCCGTATGCAGGATCTTTATATAACGATACATTTTCCCTACGGCATAAAGAGTTGTATTTGGGAAATAAAGCAGCTTTTCCCTTACGTCGGGCTGTTTTGATAGCGTTTGGACCAAGTCGCACAAAAAGAACATATCGAGACGTGTATGAGATGCCAGTGAGGATTTCATCTCAAATTGCGTTGTTTGCCCAAGAATACCGGAAGAACAAGAGGCAAATAGACCATAAGGCGTACATCGGGTGCACATTCGCGATAAATATTTGGTGAACGAGTGTCGAATTCGCTCCCGTTCATGCTCGTCTGACAAATACCCAGATAAGTATTTCCCTATTTCTTCATATAAAACGGGAGAGGCGATATAGATCTTTTCTTGCATTTCCTTGTCCCCCATCATCTTTTCAAGGGCTTCGCACGTGGAGAGCATGCGGCCAAGTTGTTCGAATGGAGAGCTTGGTAGACGAAAAACAAAAGTGTGAAATGGTTTGTACATCAAAAAAAAGATAATGAATTAGTCCGCATATTTATAAATGACCTTTCCTTTCCGCTTGTTTAGGAAGGTTTGTTGGAAGAAGGATAAAACATCCTCTCCAGAGAACACCGAATCTATTGGGACGGAGAATTCACCGGCCACATAATCGGCAATGGCATTTTCCAAATCACTTGTAGTGCCAAGACAATTTCCTATTAAAGAAACATTCCGGATAATACAGGTCGCATATAATGAACAAAGATCAGTTTCATCAGTTTTCGTGGAAGACACATATTTAGGATTTTGCTTATAAAGCCCGCAATAAATATACTGTGCTCCATGATTTAGACGCAAACGAACTTCGGGAAAATACAAATCGATAAAAGGATCAAACACGACATCGAATCTCGGCTCCAATAAGTGCTTATTTTTCAAATCTTCAAAAGAGAAAATCTGTTTTAGCTCGCCGTTATCCAATAGTTCAGCCCAATCTGCCGCTTTTGTCGAGGCCCCATATATATTGACGTGACGAGACTGAAGTAGCGCCATGATGGCCAGTGACGTGTTGGAGCTTAATGCTGTCAACAACACATTCTCTCCACCTCTTAGATTTGCCTTACGCACCATGCTGTAAGCTGTTTGTGCAGTAAGCGCAAAACCGGCGGCCTCCTCGTCCGACATTTTATCCGGGACCTTGATTAATTGCTCTTCCGAAAAGAGCTGATTCCGTTGGGATGCAAAATTGGAGATTACTCCACCGACTTTTCCATCCCGCCGAATAGGGTAAGCCATATTGGGCATTACCCTATCACCAATCTTCAATGAATGTACATGGCTACCGACTTCCAAAACCTCTCCCATGAATTCGGAGCCTATGGGAGAATAGAAATATTTCCGATCTCCGCTAAACTGAATGCAAGATTCATTAAAGAAATGCAATAGAGAGCGGTCCCTAAAGTTGCAAGAGAAAGCTTTTACTCTTACCAACACAGAGTCATCCGTCCACAGGGAGGCAAAATCCGTAGGGACAACGTCCAATAATGCGACAGTTATATGTGCGTTATCTATTCTGAAGTCGAATAAGTTCGCATTTTTAACAACATCTTGCATGCAAGGGTTGCAAATAGTTACAATTTTCATCTGTCTATTCCGTTACGGGTTCTACTTTATAGCCTAAAGATCTTAATTTGGCTATCAACCCATCCTTCCCTATTAAATGCTTCGCTCCTACGGCTATCAAGGAAGATGCTTTCCTTATGTTGGGCAAGATGTTAATCATCCACTTCTCATTACGATCGCTGATCAATATTTGGTCTATTTTTGCCTTGTTTGCTAATGTTGCACTGTCCAAAAAAGATATTAGTTCAGATTCGTCAGACATCATGCAAAGGATACTTTTAAGCCCATTCTGCTTATAGTCCATTTTAAGAGAATCATAAAACAGTTTAACGCTGTCCTTAGCATTCACCCAGTCAAATAAGGATTCCGCTTGCTCTGACAAAGACACGTCATTCACAATGCTTGAATAAACTGAATCTGAAGAGTCTATACTATTCCTATTGGAATCGATGGTCTCCATAAAAAAGAGATCCTTCGAATTATGGTATCCAAGCAATAGGATATATGCATCCATCATCCCATTTCGCTCCAATCCTGAATATTGTATCGCATGCCCAAGAGACATTATCCAAAAAGCAGGTTTCATTTTTTCATACGTGGGATATTTAACCTTCAGGGCAGAATCCACGGTTTGGTATTTATGGACATCGGAATACAACTGTTCGTAAGTCGTATCGATAGGCATTCTCCAATTATTGATCGCATTATTCTTCTTTTTCGACTTTGCCGATTTCGTCGGTAAAGAGTAGTAGTCTATTTCCGTAGCGAGCTGTTTTGTTCTTCGAAAAGCTTTCCTGAAGCCAGGTATGTCGTTCAGAAAACTACCTTCTACAGTATGCATGGTACCGAGCAGATAGGAAGTGTCTCGTAAGTCGTTTCCCGTTATACGCCACAACAAAGCAGCTTCATTCATGGGATATAACGGCCGCTGGGGAGTAGTCATGTTACAAGACAAGAACATGCTTGCTAAGGGAAGCATGGTGTATAAAAAATATTTCATATTACAATTCACAAATTAAACGGTTACAAAAGAAGGCAGTCTACCCATTTTGTATATGGAGTATCCAATGTTGACAAAGCAAGAAAACATCCGGGAAAGCCCGTAAAGAAAGAGGGATTCCTGAAAAACGCATCGGAATGTTCATTCTCTCTTTGATTTGCCAGAAAAAAAGCAAGCAGATCAGTCGCTTTATCCCTAAAAAAAAGAGAGCGAGTAAGAAAGACCGTATCGTTAGTCAATTCGTAAATCCGCTGAAAAATGTATATTAAAGAAGAGTATCCATGACATAAGCTCAAATTCTGTTTGTTGTAATCCACACGATTATTCATTTTGTGCAAAAATCGATAACCCGCTTCAATATAGTAGGAATTCTCTAATAATATACCTGCTTTAAGTATGGCATAGGATATCATTATATCCCCGCTACACCATCCCATCCAACCTCGGATCTTTCGGCCTTCGTTTGTTATCGCCATTGGAAATAGATGGTAGCCTTCTTCTTCCTCGGAGAAGCGCATATTCAATAGTATGTCACACAGATGTACGATTAAGTCGTCTACGTCTTCTACGCCTTTTTCTCTGCTCATTAATGTCAGTAGTAATATACCAGAAAGGCCATGGGGTACGCCTATATTTATCACAGATACTCGCTCACCATTCTCAAGCGTGAAAGGGACATACATATCACCGCTTTCCAAGCATTTGATTACACAAGACTTATACTCTCGCATAGGCAATTTATCTCCTCTTCCGCGCTGCATAAGATAAAATAGCAAATTTGTCGCTCCGTAGAAATAATCAAAATTATTTTTCATAATCATGAGCTTGCATTCCTTGAACAGAAACTCATCTATGTCTTCTTGCAGTCCGTCAAATAAAGATCCTTTCCTCGTCCAATCTAAAGCCAAGCACAATGCGGCAAGATTGTACGGAGAAAGATGATTCTCATTTTGCATTTGGATCATCCTATCTATTGCAATACGTTGCATATCTTCATATTTATCCATCCCTGTCGTTTGATAAAGGTAATGCAATCCATATATTAGACCGACTGCTTCAAAGGGAGTTTTAAGGTAATCCCCTTGGATTAATGTGGTATAATGATCGACTAACGCCTCCATAATTTTATCCAGAATTTAACTACACAAGGCATATCTATTACATCCATTCAGTAGACAGGATGCAATAGATACGCCATTCTTAATCGCCCATCAAGGTTTATAACCGTAACAAAACACCTCTGGGAGTTCACAAAATCGTTCTTTGCCGAGCCATACCATCTTCTCGGAGATATTACCCATGTCATCGTAATTCACCTCGACCGGAGCATCATCTTCTTCTCCTTCTCCATCTTGAAACCAAGTATAGACTGCGATCGAGGCTTCAATTATCCCTTCTATACACATCCTGCTGGATTTCTTGATTGTTTTAAGAGCCCCGCCCCAAGTTCCTCCATGCAGAGACTGCATTTGTTGATCATTCAAATTTACGATTTCCTCTTTTTTAAGAGACAATCGCTTTAATTCTTTGGAATTTTTCATACCAGTTTTTTATTTTAAATTGTTAATAATTATAATAAACGTGAAGCACGTTATTTTTCATTCCATCAAGAGTGAAGCGTTCTTCGTATAAACAACGGCTTTCTTCCTTCCAACGCCTCCACTTCTTTCTTTCTTCCAAGCTTTTCAGGATATAGGCAACCAAAGAAGCCACATTTTCATCATCGCTCTCGGAAACAGGTATTTTATATCCGTTTCGCCCATCCTCAATCATCTCCCTCATGCCAGTGGAATCGTATGCTATCAAGGGAATTCCATGCATCAACATCTCTATTGCCACATAACTGCATTGTTCATTCAAAGAGGGATGGATACCAATGTTCGCCAATTGATAAATCTCAGACAGTTCTTCTTTCGGCACTTTACCTGTAAATGTAATGCCACGCAAATCGAGAGAACATTGCGCCAGACATTGATCAAAATGACCGTTACCCACGATTAAAAGATGCATGTTCGGATAAACATCGTAGGCCATCCTAAAAGCTTTCAAAAGCAATGTTATTCCCTTGGAAACATCCAACCTTCCAACATACAAGAAAAGAGGAAATTGGCTTTCTATCCCTAGAGACCTCCTTAATGCCTCTTTTCGATCCGCACTTATAGCCATCTTTGAGTCAGCCAATCCATTAGGGAGATAAATCAACTTATCAATCGGTATTTGCTGATCACCAGACATTTTTTGATAAGTGTAATTGGACAAGCAGATCACTTTATCTATGGATTTCACCTCTTCTTTCGGCAATTGATAGTCCGAAGTAAAAACATAGTGCACGGAAAGCACAATTCGGGAATGAGGATACCTTTCATGCAGTAAAGGAGCCAAGAAACACTGTTGAACATAGTTCAGATGAAATACATTCTCATCAGCCTCTTGGATATGGGGTGTCAATAGGCAGCAAACAGAAAAGCAATAACGTTTATATTGCTCCTTTTGCAGTAAGTAAAGAGGAGGGATATCGGGAGAAGGGATTCCTATTTCACGCCACCCCTCACTCTTTCTGTCAACGGAAAACTCTTTTTGTCTTGCGCCCATTATTACCGTTGTTACAGAGACATTCTCTTGCCGGAGACACGATAACAATTGCTCGCCATAAGTACCTATTCCGTAATCAGAGGCCAAGCTGTTCTGGCTGAATATATAAACGTGCTTCATTAGCTTCTATCATTATAGACATTGTTGGCGCATCCATTATATATACCCAATGGCAGCCCCTGTAAATTTGTATCCATATCGATCGTTACAGATTGGAATTCTGCCAAAATATTCTGATGCTTCAGAATGTGGTTCATTTCTATTGCCCGAGATGCCTCCCTGCAATAATCAGCGTTGAATGGTGGCAATTTATGAAATACACCAGAAACTTCTTGTCGTTTCTCTATATAGAGTCCTATCCCTTCAAGACCTGTTTCAAGTGAGAAGTCTTTTATTCGGCATAGAGATCTCTCCATGATTTTTTCATCTATATCTAAAAGCACTTCATCGACATCTCCAGCCAAGAAACCGTTTTCCATGAGATGGCATATCCCCCACGCTATTCCGCACAAACCCTTAGATAAAGTTATAGGCATATCCTCCTGAATAGAGCCGCAAACTTGTTCTATCAACTCGTCCGCATACACTTCACACGCCTCATCTTGGTGCGATGAGGCATAGTGATAAAGGGCAATGGCAATGCCCGTCTTCCCATAAAACAAGCCTATATCATCTATGAAGCTGCTTTGGAGAATGAGGTGATTTACTATTCGTTCTAGCATTTCATGTTTCTTTTCTGCAAAGGAACGGTTTCTGACTTATTCGACCAAAGAATTCGAGTGGACATAGTTTTTCTTTCATTATCAGGTACTTATGTAGCTTATCTACCATCCTTGGTAGACGATGTATTTGTTTGTCTACCAAGATTTCTAAGAAAATCATCCAAAGATTCCTCTTTGGACAGACTCAGCTTCTCTTTCAAACGGGATTTTCTCCGATATAAAGAGCGAACATCACTATACTCGAAAGCAAAGACCAGATCTTCCGTTGTAAAGCCAAGCTTCCACAGTGAGATAAGCATCAAGTCATCCGTCGTCAGTGATGCGTAAGTATTCGACAGATAGTCTATGCTATGTGGATGCATGGATTCCACCAACGAGCAGACAGCCTCCTTTTCCTCCTTTTCCATTCTTCCCACCAACAACTCCTTGTTGCCTATCTGGATCAATAGTGACGTGGCGGCGAACGTGTCGTGTACACTACTGTTTTCTGCTGAAGAATTGACGGTAATCTCCATCTTCTTCTGTCGATCGAACATATATTCCATATTCTTATGCATCCTGGACAAAAAGCCTTTTTCTTTTTTCAAAATGTGCAAAGCACAAAAGCCAAAGGCTATAATTAGTAATAATTCTAATAAATGAGCCATGTTTTCCTGTTTTAAGGGTGAGGTTATAATGATTTGAAATTACTTATTCTCTTTCGAAACATCCGCTCCTTCCCACACCAACTGCGAGCTCCACCTTTCCGCCCGCTCAGTCCAAAACGGATGCGATTCGGGCAAGCCCAACGGCAGGAAGACGAGCGACGCCATGTAGAGGCTGCCCGTATTGGTGTAATAGTCCACGATACGGGGCTGGTGCCCGTTCACGCCCAAGGCGAGGTAGCCGTCGGGCGAGATGAGACGTTCCAGGAAATAGGCGTAACGGCGCATCCGCCCCAACGCTTGCCGGTACAGGGGGAGATAAGAGGTGCCGACGTATTCCGACAACGTCTCGAGACATTCCACGTACATGGGGTGGAGCACGTAGCTGTTGTAGTAATCGAAGGAGAACCCGGGTCCATCGGAATAGAAGCCGTCGCCCACGTACCACTCCTCCATCTTATGGATGGCCAGCGAGACGCGGTACATCTCGTACTCCTCGCCTGCCACCATCAGGAACGTTTCGATCAGGGCGGGAAACAGCACCCAGTTGTTGTAGGGAGGAGTCACGAGACGGAGTCTCTTGAAGCGGGCGACATAGCGCTCCTTCGTTTCCCGGCTCAACGGCTCCCACAGGCACTCGTACCCTCTCAGGAAGCTGTGGGCGAGGTAGGCGGCGTCGACCAGGGGCTGCATCTCCCCTTCCCAGAACAGGAAGTCGGGGCTGTCGGGGTCGACGGCGTTGGCGTAGCTCCGCAAGGCCCGCTCACGCAACGTTCGCCGCGCGCGTCCTTCGCGGGAGTCGTCGTCGGGCAGCGAGATCCAGGGGGCTATCCCGGCCATCAGCCGGGCGAAGCATTCCATGTAGGCCACCTGCTTGTTCCGCCCGTCCCATGTCGGGCTGTATTCCATCGGCATATTCCGCCTTAGCTTGCCCGCGGCCATCTGGCTCAGCACGGGCGAGGCGATCTTATGGAGTATGTCGCTCCATTCTTCCCGGTCATTCATCAGTCGAAGGTTTCTTTACTTAACTTTCGCCAGTATTCAAATTCGGAGTTGACAAGCCGATGAACAGAAGGGCTGAAAGGCCCCAAATGTGGCTGAAAGCCTTTGCCTGAAAGGCTCCTAGCCCAGCCCAACGCGGAGCGAGGAACGAGCGGCACGTTGGATTTCCTAAAACGTGCGTAACGTTGCGCCCTGTAAGGGCAACTTATCTCTTCGCCGCAAATCATGAGGGATACCCTGGGCTTACAGCCCGCAACGTTATACTCCCACGGGAACCCAACGTGTCGCGTCGCTCTGCGTTGGGCTGGGTTAAGAGCCTTACAGGCAAAGGCTTTCAGCCACATTTCAGCCCTTTCAGGGCAGCTTGCCGAGCGATTGGTCAACTTTGCTAAATCCATACTATAGTACTTGCGAAAGTTCTATTTCTTCATGGTTGTTATCGCGTTTGTTTTTCAGTCGCTCGATTTCCCGCGCCAGCCGGTGGAAGGCATGCACCTCCTGATCTTCGATGAGCTTGGACAGTCCCGGCCGCAACGGGGCCTTTTTCCATTCCAGCAATTCGGCGTACGCGGCCTCGTCCCGGCAGTATTTCCGTATCCCGGCGGCCAGCGCCTCGGGCGATTCGTACGCCCGGGCGTCGATGAAGGAGCGCGGGCCGGGGGCGAATGTCCGGACATTCGGCGCCCCGAGGTAAATCGGGACCGATCCCATCACCAGCGGCTCGAAGAACTTCTCCGTGACGTAGTCCGGGCTGGTGGCGTTCTCGAAAGCGATGGTGAACCTGTAGCGCTTTATCGTCTCCAGCTTGCTGGCGTACCCCGTGTCCTCTTTCAGGAAAGAGTTGCGGCGCCACCGGCCATACGAATCGATGGGGAGGAATCGCGTCAGTTCCGACAGGTATTCCAGCCGGTGGCTGTGGTTCACGGGGCTGGAGACGAACATGCAGACGTCGCCGTCCTTCCCGCATGGAGGGGTGAGCAGCTTCTCCCTGAACGTATAGTCGTAGTAGGGCAGCACGATGTCGGCGTCCAGGTGGTACGTCATCCAGAGGTCGAAGACCTCCTTCAGCCCGTCGGACAGCATCCAGGGATAATTCGCCTCGCTCTCGTAGCTCCAGGCCACCCAGACTTGCCCGTCGGGCTTCTCGAGGTCGCCCTCCAGGTCCCTGTGGAGGAAAGGCAGGTTGAACACGACGGCGTCCGCCACGGGCATCTTCGCCCGGTCGTACGTGATCTCGATGTCGCGGGGCAGGAGCCGGTCCAGCTCGTCCATCCGCAATTGGTCGTAAAAGGAGAAGCGCGTTTTGCGTATTCTCTGGTAAAACAAGATTAACATATCGTCAGGCCGGATTGAAGGTGAACGATCAGGTTTCCACTCTCAGGAGCAACAGCCGCCACAGGTAGCGCGTCTTCATTTTCCACGCCTCCCAACCATTCTTCGGACCGAGGAGCGTCAGGTGCTCGGTCAGGGAGACGAAGGGCACGCAGCCCGCCACCGCCTCGCGGTAATGGCGGAGCACCGCCGCCTCGGCCCCGAGCGACATGGCGAGGCGGAGCATTTGCCGATGGTAGGCCAGGAAGATCCGGGGACTGATCTCGTCCTCCACGCCGCGGATGAAGCGGATGCACGAGTGGAAGTCAATGGCTTTCGGGCCGGCGGACTGGTGGTAGACCACGGTTGGCTCCAGCAACGCCGCGAGCTTGTACCGCCGGCGGTAGCGCGTCACGAAGTCGTAGTCCTGGTGCCGCCCGAGGTTGGCGTCCCAGCCGGTGGCCCGGGCGCTCCCCGCGGTCATCACGAGCGTGGAGGTTTGCGCCCCGTATCCCGTGGAGAGCAGGAAGTCGATGGTGCTCTCGCCGTCGCCTATACGGCGGGTGGTGACAACGCGGTCGGTGGAGGCGGCGCCCCGGAGGATCAGGCTGCCGTACACCCCGTCGGCCTTCTCCGCTTCCAGCAGGCGGAGGGAAGCCTCCAGGTGGTTGGGGAGCCATTCGTCGTCGGAATCGAGCATGGCGATGTACGCGCCCCGGCTATGCAGGATGCCATAGTTCCGGGCCACGTTGGCGTTTTCGTGCCTCTCCAGGCGGTGGTAAGCGAAGCGCGGGTCGCGCATGGACCGGACGACGTCCGGGAACTCCCGCTCCGAACCGTCGTCCACGCATAGCGCTTCCCAGTTATCGCAAGTTT